>JAPDQM010000095.1:0-15571 GCA_034505795.1 Candidatus Zhuqueibacterota bacterium | reverse complement strand
CTTTTAATCGGACTATTGTAGGATTGAAACCCCTTTATATTATTCAAATATGCCATTTTAGAAACACTTTTAATCGGACTATTGTAGGATTGAAACGACGCTATTCAGGAGTTGTGCGATGCAGGATTTAATGCTTTTAATCGGACTATTGTAGGATTGAAACTTCTGATAAAAACTGTATTTCTGTTCCAAATTGGCAGTCACCAAATCAGAAGTTAAAAACCCAGGCAATTTTATTGTATCGGCCTGTTTCAAAAAACCATGCTTTAAATAGCTCTGATTTTTAGTATCATCCCCAGGATATGCAAGACTGGCATTATATTTATCTTCTAAATAATTAAATTGATAATCAGCAATAAATTTATTTGTTAATTCAAAAGTCTCCACTTCAAGCTTTTTTAAATTTGTATTGTACGCCAAAACAGGAACTCCACTGGTGGACTCTTGTCTTAACGTTGTAACCATTTCCACGCCATAATTAGATTGAAAATTAATTGAATTGGAATGTGCTCTTTTAATCGGACTATTGTAGGATTGAAACAAATCCATATCTGCATGGAAATTTTATTTTAAAAAACTTTTAATCGGACTATTGTAGGATTGAAACTCTTGCCAGACACATCCTCAATTTCAAGACTCGGTGCCACAAATTGTTAGCTTGATTCTCTTCGATAGGTAGCTGCAAATTTCAGCCTCTCATTAACACGCAGCCGCATTTTGCCCCCCCCCCCCCCCCGCTACCCAGAGGCGATAATGCTTGCTTTCGTTGAATGCTACATGACCGCAATTTGAACCTTACAAAATTAGGGAGCACATGATGAACCATTATCGAGACGAGACTGTTACTGCTGGAAGAGAGCTGGTGGCTGGTACGAGCTTCAATCTCGCAGGTATTGAAAGAAGCAGCCAGGCAGCGCGCAATGCCAGCATTAGGCTACTAAAATTATTTCGCTCAGGGATGGGTGCTGCGGCAGTCTATATGGTGAGCTACCGGCTGAATGGTCAACCGAGTGTACCTGATTAACCAATGCTAACGATCAAAAATTCGGCATCAGCGGAACGGCTCTCCCGCCAGACAATGCCTTCGGAACAGCTACTATTTTCAGAGGGCGACAGGCGCTTTGCGTCATGATTGGCAAACAATCGGTTATGGGTGTTAAGTTACAGCCGTCGCAGCTCGACGGTAGAATGCAACAGGCTGAGAGGTTCCTATCTCGCAACCTAAATCAGATTCCGTACGGCATTCAAGGCATAGAGGCCGGTAGCCAACGGAGCAAAGCAATGTCGCTCGTCATTAAGAATCATTTGGCCGTTACTTGTTAGCGGCTGTTCTTGAAGCCGCTGAGGCAACAGCGGTGAAGCGACAGCCATGGACTGAGGGACGCTTGCTGACTACCGAATGATCACAAATTTTCGGAACACACTTTGTCCATCCGGGGTCTCAAAATGGGCGATATAGACGCCGCTCACCACCACCTGCCGGGATGAGGTGATGGATTCCCACGCCTCGTCGCCACTGCCGTCGTTGTGTTGCAGGGTGGTGATGAGATCTCCCCGCTCCGTGAAAATCCGGATGGTACAGACCGGCGGCAGATCGAGGAACATGATGCGATCGGGACCGCTATCGCCGTACTGCAGGTGCTTGGCCCGGACGTTAAATGGGTTGGGCACGACGCGTATCTGGGACATGCTTTCGGCTGCCGGACGACGGAGATACGCTGGCTCAATGGTTCGGGTCCAAAATAGGCTGCTCTCCAGCGCCACGCCCGGATGCTCGATGTTGGTGCTCCCATCGTCGTATGACGTCACATAATAATAATAGTCGAATCCTCGCTGGGCGGTTCGATCCATGAATTCGCTGACGATATCGGGATGAGCCGTGCCCGGACCGCATTCAAAAATCAGCTCGAAGGTGGTGTCTGGTTTGTGGATGGCACGATAGAGGCGGTAGCCAGCAAAGTTGGGCCAGGAGGCGGCATTGTCGGACCAGTCGAGCAGAATGCGGTCGCCGCCGGATTTGACCTCGAAGAGATTAGGCGGTGGCGGCGGTTGAGGAATGGCAAAACCGCTGGCCCAATTTTGTTGAGCATTGTTGAAGGTTTTCAAGATGGAATCGATGCCGGTGAACACCCAGGCATTTTTGAATTCATTGGCGCTATTGGTGGTTCGGCCGTCGGGCAGAGTAAATGGCGGAGCGCCCGACAACCATTGCGTGCCGATCTGTTGGCACATGCTGCGACTGAGCCCGCTCACTCCTTCGGCAAATACGATGCGGATACTATCACCAGGCGCCAGGTCGTAGGGGCCATAACCGAGACATTGACTTTTGCCGGACTGGGAAATTGGCTCGAACAGATCGGGATAGCCGTTGCCCACGTATTGCGCATGCGTCAATGGGGTGTGGCCGGAATTCATTACGGCGTATTCTTTGGTCATGGTGATGGGATTAAACTGATCATTGGAGCGGGTAATATCGGCGCCGGAATCCAGATATGGGGTTGAAAATGGCTGCTGCGGGTCATCGGAATGCTCGGCAGCCGATCTATCGGCATGGAGGGTGATGACGCCAGGGAATTGTGCCGCGCCCAATCGTCCGCCTGCGGCAATGTAGGGGCCACCAATGTTGTCGAAGGTACATTTGGAATGCAGGCCATGCCAGGAGTAAAAGCAGCGCAATTGGTCGCCATAAAATGGATGCAGGACATGGTTCATCTCGTTGTGTCCCCATGAGGCGGATTGCGGTAAATAATAGAGGCCGCCCAAACCCGATTCCCTACAGGGTGCGAGTCGGAACTGAAAAAAGATGATGACGCCGGTGAGGGTGTGGTTATGTTTGTTGCCGGCTTTGTCATAAATGCCGGTATTTTTGAAAATGTACTCATGGATGAAATAGTTGTCGTGGTACTGCTGGCTGAAGGCAAAGATGCGCCGGGTCATGGTGATGCCGATGGAGGTGTTGACGACGTTGTAAAGCATGCGATCGGCGGGCAGGTTCTGATCCAGTTCATCCACCAAATCTTCGTATGCGGTATGGCTGGCCAGCAAACCATCGACAACGACGGTGGGATGCTGAAATTTGCCGAACAGCTTGAATGCCACCGGCATAAATTCACTGACCTCGTCCAGCCCCCGAGGGCCGACATGTACCACTTTGTGTTCAAACGTTTTGCCAACGATGGGATCGGCATAATTGGTGGTGCCGATCCACAGTGCTTTAGCAACCTCGCAATCCTGGAGGCTGAATTGTGCGGGCCAGCGGAGACCATCTTGCTGGTCGAATTCTCTGAGCGTCCGTCCGATTTCGCGCTCGCAGCCAGCGCTGGAATACCAGCTATGCAGCGATCCGATGCTGATCCATTTGGTTTCGTCGGGACGCGCGGTAGGTGATAGCATGAGCACGCCAAGGATAACGAGAATACCCAGCGATATTGGGAAATGAGGTGTTGTTTTCATGGCCGGTCCTTATTTTAGATCAAACGAAATCATTACTCCTAAGAAGATGTCCCTGGGATTGAGAAATGAGAAAAATGTCTGGTTGGGCATATCGATATAGGCCTTATCTTGCAGGACTTTATCGATGCGATTTTTATCTTCCAGCAGCCACTGGCCATTGGCAAATTTCCAGTACCTGGCGTCTTCGGCGTTGTAGTAGATGACGCCGTTGGAGCCGCGGTCATTCGCGAAATCGATCCGGCCCCGGTATTCAATGGGCACAAAGGCCACGCCAGTGGGTCGGTAATCGCCTGGCCGGTCATTGCCGGGGATATTGGGATAGGGAGACTGCTGGCTGCCCAATGCGGCGGCCTGGTCTTTGGGAAGATGCAGGGAGTACATGTAATAATTGTAATCATCGGCATCGTAAAAGGACTCGCCTGACAGGTATTTCAAGTTGAACAGGTTAAAGATGTCTGCGAATAATTTTACCTGGAATTTGTCAAAGGCCAGGGTTTTTGAAATTTTCAGATCAAGGTTGAGAAAATCTTTCCATTGGACATTGTACTTGAGGCCCGGAATATTGTTGGGATTCCAGGTAAACCAGTAGCCCGCGGTCCAGAGGCCCACAAAATTGAAATGCCAGCCGCCGAGAGGATGTTGCTCCCCCACTTTGGGTCCCAAGGCTTCTGGCGTATGAAAGTCCAGATACCCTTTGGCACGCGGTCGTGGCACGGGCTTTTCCTGGTAGGGATTCTGTCTTAAGAATTCTCGTTGATCGGAGGGATTTTCATAGTACGATTTCACTCCAAAATAGCCCGATGTACCTACCCGATATTCATAATTGGCATTGCCTGTGACCCAGGTGCCGATCATTTTTGAGACATTGATTTCGAAGCCGCGAATATCTTCGTAGCTGTTGGCGGTCAATTGCAAGTAATTCACTTTGCCATCGGTGCTGATGTAGCGCGTCCAATCCTCCTGGTTATCGATATTCCGGTAATAGGCGGATATTTGCAGCAAATACGCATCGAAAAGAGAATGATCATAGCCAAGTTCATAGGCGACGGTTCTGGCGAGCGGCAGCGTTGGATCGCCGAGATAATCCAGCTTGTTGGTGGCCGTTCGCTGGACGCGATAGAGGCTTTCGGAGGTTGGCAGTTGCCGATAGTGGCCATAATTAAAATAGAGTTTGGAATTGACGGTAATCGGATGGGAGACTCCGACTCGTGGGCTGAGGAACCATTGCGATTTGGCAGGCTGGCTTTTAAAAATATCTTCCTTGCCGGGGTCGAACGAATTGGAGAAGAAGTCCCGGGAATAGACATCGACATTGTACCAGTTGCCATTGGGATTCACATAACTGGCCAACAGGCCAACGGTAGCAATAAATCCCTTGTACTCAATCTTGTCCTGGAGATAGATGCTGCCTCGAAAAGGGCGCTGGGATGAGGTATTCCACCAATTTCCGGCGGGCAAAGCCCGGTTCTCCATGCCAAATTTCAGATTAAAATCATCATAAATGAATTCGAATCCCGTTTTCACTTGATTTCGCTGGCTGACCTGACTGGTGAGATCGAATCTGGCGGAATAGGAAGCAAATTCGCTAAAATCGCGCGAGACGCTCACAGGCCCGCCCATGCAGAGCCCATCGATTCCGAAGACCGGTTTATCGAGAAAACCGAACGGCGCTTCGTCGGCAAAGTATCCCGGAAAGATTTCATATTTTTTGGTTAGGTCGCGGTACCGTTCGTGAGAGGTATGATATTCTTTGCCGGTTCGCTTCAATTGGAACTCGACAAAAGTTAATGGGCTGACTACGTGAGTGACTTTCGCAGCAAGGGTGTTATAGAAAATCGATGTTGGGCACCAATACAAATTGGTGTAAATTCGCCAGGGAATCGTGAAACCCGCCCGATCGATGGTGCTGGCCACATCCCAGGTATCCTGGATGTAGTCGGTGCCACCTGAGGTGGAAAAGGTGCTGGCTTCCAATTCGCCGTAGAGGCCCAGAAGGGATAATTTCGTGGTGGGCGTCAGATCAGCAGTGAGCTTTAACATGGTGCTTTGATCATAGACTCCATCACGCGAAAGCTGCATTAAGTACATATCCTGAAAACGGCGATAGGAGGCAAAGAATCGAAGCTGGCCCAGATACTTGCCGATGACCGGGACGGGACCTCCAAAGCCGAGATCGATGGTTTGATCTGGCTTGCTAATGTCGCCTTCTTTGCGATGTTGCCAGCGATAGATCTGTTGTGCGGCAGCGGGCGTGAGATCATTGGTGGGGTCATTATCTTCGACAGTTGCCTTCGCTACCGCATTCCAGCCATCGAATCGCGGATATTGTCGTTGGGTATAACTATCCCAGGCGCCATTGTTCGTCCCGGTCCAGCAGACGGCTGGATCGAGATAGGGGCGCAGCCAGAATGAGTTCGGATCGAAGGGTGAGATTCCAAAATGCTTTGCTGCGGGGGGACTATAACGCAGCGAGACGGTTCCGCTGTAACGTTGGGGGCTTCCTTCTTTGATCACCAGATTGACCACACCGGAGCGGACGTCATTGTACTCGGCGCTGAACCCGCCGGTCTGAACCGCCACTTCCTGAACTGCGCTCAATGGCAGCGTGGTGATGGGTTTATTGGTTCGCTCGTCCCGCATTACGGTGCCATCGACGACGAATATCGCCTGGTCAGGGCGCCCGCCGCGAATGGATAAATCCGAAGTAATGCCCGCTTGATAACTGAGGACATCGGTAATATTCGCTACCGGCAATTGCTCGAATTGGCCAGAGGTGATAATCTGCTTGCTCGCTGCGACATCGGGTTCAACCAGCGGACGCTCGGCCACCACCGTGACCACTTCGCCCGGCAGCACTTCGGATTTCAACACGAAATTGACCGTGGTGGTCTGATCGATATTGACCCGAATACCTTTAACCGTAATTCTGGTGTAGCCAATCATTGACGCGGAGAGATCGTAGGTGCCAGGGCGGACATTAAGTATCGTGTAATTGCCGCTGAGATCCGAGGCCGCGCCAATGGCAGTCCCTTCCACCATGATGTTCACGCCGGGCAGCGGCTGGCCGGTCTCCGCATCGGTTACTCCGCCCGCAATTTTGCCCGTTGTTCCTGCAAAAGCAAAAAACGCATTGCCTAACAATGCCAGAATTATGAAAGCGAGTTTGATTCTCATAGCTCAGATCTCCCTTCTCTGAAAGGACGCTTATGAAACAGATAGATCGCAAATTGAATATATCGTGGAGAGGGCAGGCGCTTGAGAGCAATAGCCAATCCCGCACGAAAGGGGTTAGGGTCCATGAGGACAGGTATGACGATATTTTTAGCGATGGGTGGTCCCTGAGGCTTGAGCCGATAGCGTAGGAATTCGGGCCAATGGAAAGCACCAGGACATATGAATCCTGCATGATAGCGTAGAAAGATAGTAGCCTGGCTTCTCGCTTGAGAAATAATCATTCTCATTATTGAAAGGGGGTTCAACTAATGAACGATAATCCTGCCCATCACTGCGATGTAGCGAGACGAAACCTAAGCCTGATAGCATGGATGGTGCTGAATGATAATAAAGATTATTAACAAAGTCAAGGAAAATTTGAGAGAGGGAAAAAAGAGATCAAATGGTGTGACAGATGGCCGCTTCATGGAGCGCTGACCAAATTTTCAACATAAAGGCCCTGGATAGAAAGGCTCAGATTTTTAAAGAAAAAAGGACTGATGGAAGAAATTCATCGTGTCTAAAACCTCAGCCATTCAGAGAGGACCAAGGATCCGAAGTCCCTCCGGCCAGTGCCTGATGGCTGGAGAAAAGTGGGGGATCAAGAAAGGGCGTATAACTAATGCTACCCAGTCAGTTCGAAGTCTGACTTTCCCATGACGCTATCTTCCAAGGCGTTCTTTCGTTCCCGCCTTTCAAGCAGAACCGCAAAGGAAACAGATTGATCTGGAAATCGCTGGCGCTGGTTTGGTCTTTCATAAGGAATGGGAGGATGTTAGACGCTTTCAAAGCAGATATGTCATTGATCTGAGTAAGTACTGCCAACAAAAGAGGCTTTTTAAAATGAATTTAAAAAGCCTCTTTATTTTGCACTGAATGGTATTGCCTGAGCAGCAATAAAGCTACTATTTCAAGACCACCAGCTTTTGAACGCTGGTAAATTCGCCCGCAGTCATCTTGTAATAATAAGTTCCTGAGGGCAGATTTTTGGCATCGAAAGAAATTTGATAGGACCCCGCTTCACAGACCTTGTTCATGAGAACCATGACTTGCTTGCCGGTAATATCGTACACCGCGATCTCGACCTGCCGCTTTTCGGGCACGGAAAATGAAATCATGGTCTTTGAGTTAAACGGATTGGGAAAATTTTGACCGAGGCGATAGGCCGCAGGGGCATGAAGGGCGATTTCGATGGTGCCCGAATATTCAAACGTCCCATCCAGATCGATCATCTTTAAGCGGTAATAGGTGATGCCCGTGCCAGCTTTTTTGTCCAGAAATTCATAAGTGGTAGCTGCAGTGGTGGTGCCACGTCCCGCGACAAAGCCGATGGCTTGAAATTGCTGGTTATCTTTGCTTCGTTCCACCTGAAAGCCAAAGGAATTGCTCTCCGATTCCGTTTTCCAGGCTAAGAGCACATCCCCATTTCGTTCGCTGGCATTGAAGGAAGACAGTTCGACCGGTACCGGATCCTCACCACAAATCCCGTCCCATAAAATATCCACACAGTCCATGCTATCCAGATTATCGCCCAACGCTTGCATGGCGGTACCGCTGGTAATGCCGGGGTTATTGCGCAAATCCAGGCTGGTGAGCTGGTCCAGGTCGTACATCATGGGCAAATCATCATTGTCTAACAGGTTGCCATCCAACCGCAAATCGACCAAATTCACCAGACCGGAAATGCCTGCGATGTCGGCGATCTGGTTGTTGCCAAGGTACAGTGTGGTCAAATTGATCAACGTTTGCAATGGATTGACATCGGCAATCTGGTTATCGTTGCAGGCCAGCACCACCAGATTGGTCAAATTTTGCAGCGGCGTCAGGTCGGTAACTTGATTGACATTCAACGAGAGCGATTGCAAATTGGTGAGATTCTGCATACCGTTGAGATCGTTGATCAGATTATTGGGCATATAAACATCGACCAGGTTCACCAGATTCGTCAGCGGGGTGACGTCCTGAATCTGATTGCCATGCAGATACAACGTGGTCAAACTGGTGAGGTTATGCAACGCGCTGATGTCGCTGATCTGGTTATTGCCGAGAACCAACGTTTGGAGCTGGAAATGATCCTGCAGGGGTGAGATGTCGGCGACCTGATTGTTGTTCATGCTTAGGCTTTTCAATGCCGTGGCATTGCGCAAAGCGCTGATATCGGAAATGCTATTATTGGAGAAGCCGACATCGGTCAAAAACCTGCAGTTGGCCAATGGCTGAATATCGCTGATGAGGTAATTGGTATCCATAAACAGAATAGACAATAAGACACAATTTCGTAAGGGCGTGATATCACTGATGTGATTCTTTCGCAAAAAAAGCACGGATAGATTGATGGCGTACTCTAATCCGGTTAGATCGGAGATATTTTTATCGTTAGCGATCAGCATGGTGAGCGAAGCCATGTCGGCTTCGGTGATTTCGCCGGTGGGTTTGCCCAGAGCATCGCGCACTGCTTGCTCCAGATTGGGATCATTAAAGACTACGGCTGTGGTGCTCTGCACCGTGAGAGCAAGGTTGGGATCGATTTTACTTTTGAGCTGTGCGAATTTCTGCAGGTGCATTGCCTCAATGGAATTGGCCCGGTCCCAAATTTCTTGCGGCTCGCGGGTATTCATTTTGGTAGGTGCCTTTTGGTGAACGGTTTGGGATTGAGCTGTTATAACAAGTGCCAGGATCACTAATAGCACCATGAGTGGACGAAAAATGGTGGATAGTTTCATCTTATTGCCCTCCTTGGTTTTGAGGTAAAATTCATTTTGATTGCTTATGAAGTTGGGGCGCACCCGGAGGGATGCGGACGCATGAAAATAACATGAATTTCTATTGGATAAAAATTCACTTTTAGTTACCTTCATTGTCAGTCATTTGCGGAAAAAGAAAATAGCTTTCAAGTAGATGAGCGGATGAATTGACGCGTGAAATTTGTGAGAGGGATCGCTTATCTCGCGCAACCTGGAAGCACTATTTTTCAAGCGAAATGGCAGCGAAGCGCCATTCGGCTGAGGGGATGTCCCATCTTTTCCGTCTCGGTTTCTGCCTTGCCGGTTTTGTGCTAACCTGGCGTCGGTTATTTTTAGTAGCTCATTTCATCAGTTTTTGTGCGGCAGTTCGAAGGCAGGCGCACTCACTCCCTTCTCAGGAGGAAAGCAAGGGATTTAATCCGTATGGATTTTATCATTGAAAGACTGCTAATTGATTTCTGCTGCAAAATGTCAAAAAAGGCAATATTATCATGCCTGCGCCGGCAGGCATTTCATTATTCGGTTGACCTAAGCATCCGTTTAGAAGGAGATTTCTGTCCGACAGTTGGCCTTTGGCGCCAACCTGACAGCCCCAACGGGGAGACATGTTTGTAGATAACAAAAATATCACCCATTTTGAAATCTGTTGGGGGTGAGATGTGATACGGATAATGATATGATAGTGTAAATTTTTTCAAAAATTCCATGCTAACATGCCTTTCCTGCGGAGTCGAGCTGCTTTTTCCAATATTTCTCTATAAACAGTCTACTCCTACCGGCGTTGAAAATTGTTGAACTATGCATAAGTTGATGCCAATGGGCAACTGTCCGACGGATCCGTTCGGAATGACACAAATTGCAAAGGTCTATTCAATAATCAAAATAGTGTGTTTTTTTATCAACTGTGATTTTTTTCCAGCCAAAACCATGACCATGCACTTAGTCCCTTTTATTCTAAACTGAATTGTCAAAGTATCTGACAAGGCTATCACAAAATTCACGAGCAGAGAACTTTGGCTAATTTAATGAATCATCCTGCATTGGCTTAGTGATCAGTGCCTTTTCAGCAATTGATTTAGCTCAGGGAACTGCTTCGCTCGGCACTAATAAATCATAGTCGTTGACAAATTATTACAGTTGGTTAGTCCAGCGTAAGTGGGTGCGTAAGTCGAGTCGATTACAATCGCTTGATGAAATATTCGATTCCTTCGTTAAAGTCTTCTGGTATTCGTTTATTCCAGAGGAGGCGACCTTTCAGACAAGTCACATAGGCTTCGGGCTTCAACTGTCAAATTACGATTAATTGCAATTCAGATGATTCAATTCCTAATAACAAATTGCTTCTCAATTGTCAAGCAAAATTTTTCTGATCAGCTCGAAATGACTGCTTTCTGATCTCCCCAAATGTTCGCTTGACTTATTTTGATATGTCTGGCATTCGGTGGAAAATGAAATCCTTTCACTACAACAAATAGCGAATATTTTGATTGCATTTGTGAATATTTTTTTTTATGATTATGGTAAAGCCTCTGGAAATATCCTGCAATAAAGGAGTCAGCAGTGAAACCTTTTTATTTAATCATCATTCTGTCGTTGTTTACCACTCCATGTTTCTCTCAGGTCGATACGACTTCCATGCTGGCAGACACGACGCTCGCCAGTCACTATATCAAACAAGCCAAAACTTTCGCCCAAAAAGCTCAGTTTGATAGCTCCAACTTTTATTATGAGAAGGCCAATGCCATTTATGAGCAGATCTGCCAGCATTTTTCAATACCTCGCTTATGGAAGAATTACGTCAGCGCCCTTACACATACTGCCCTGAATTTCTTTAAGCAAGGGGACTATCAACGTTCGCTGGAGCGTTTGCAGAAAGGATTGGCGATTGGATTGGAACATGTGGGCGAAAATCATGAAGCAGTCATCCAGGTTTATAACATATTGGGCATGGTATATTATTCGAAGGCGGATTACGCCCGTGCGCTCGACTACTATAACCTGGCATTGGCAAAAACAATGGGGCTGTTCGGCAGCGAGCATCCGCAAACTGCAGATAGCTATAACCATCTGGCAACAATCTATGGCAGCAAAGGTGATTATCAAAAAGCGCTGGATTATTTCCAACATGCCAATGCCATTTTTCGTCGACATTTTGGTGAAAATCATGTTCAGGTGGCGTGTTCCTATCACAATTTGGGGATGATCTATCGCAAAATGGCGGACTATGACCGTGCGCTGGATTTCTTTCATAAATCGCTGGCCATCGACCTTAAGCTCTCGGGAGAACGGAGTCCTGACGTAGCCATGGGCTACAATCGGATCGGCACGATTTATGGCACGATTGGGGATTATGATTGGGCGTTCGAATATTTGCAGAAATCATTGTCCATCTGCCTCGCTGTGTTTGGCGAAAAGCATCCCCAGGTGGCCAGCAATTACAATGATCTGGGCGTCGCTTATCAAAAGAAGGGGGATTATTCACAAGCGCTGGAATTTTTTAATAAATCAATAGCGGTCACGGCTCAGACCGTCGGTGAAAATCATCCGAAGTTGGCTATTGGTTATGGCAATTTGGGCGTCATTTATCGTGAGCTGGGAAATTACGATCAGGCGATCGAATATCATCAGAAAGCGCTGGCCATCCATCTCATATCTCTGCCAGAAAACCATGATTTTGCAGCAAACTGCTATCGGAATTTGGGAGTGGCTTATCATCTTAAAGGTGATGATGAAAAGGCGATTGAAAATTATCACAAGTCTTTGGCGATTCAACAAAAATTATGCGGCGCAAAACATTCGCTGGTGGCAGATATGCATCAGCTTTTTGGTGAGCTATATTTGGAAGATAACAATTTTCAGCAGGCCCTGAGGCACAGCCAACAGGCGATTATCGCGCTCACACCCGATTTTAGCGATACCAATATCTACAGCAATCCGCCGCTCGCAGCTCTGAGATTGGAGGAACAAGCCATCTTTGCTCTCAACTTAAAAGCCAATGCGTTGCAGCGATATTATTCGGCAGTATCTTCAGATCTAAATGATCTGGAGATGGCTTTTCAGACTTATCAACTCACCTCAGATCTGATCAATAGGGTGCGCCATCGTTATCAGGCCGAGGGCTCGAAAATTTTTTTAGAGGAAAAAACCTCGAAGATTTTTGCTGCCGCAATTCGAACTGCGTTGCAGCTTTATGACCTCACCCAAAATTGTGATAATCGAGAAAAGGCGTTTCTATTTGCCGAAAAGGCAAAGGCAATGGTTTTGCAAGCAGCCCTGCAGGATGCCAGAGCCAGACGATTTGCTAACCTGCCAGATAGCTTGCTGGAGCAGGAACGGCAATTGAAGATCGATCTTGCCTGGCACGACAGCCAACTGCAAAAGGAACTCCAGAAAAAAGCTGATCAGGATAGCGTAATGATCAAAGAATTTCAGGCGAGGCTGTTTCGGCTCAATTCGGAATATCAGCAATTCGTGGAGCAGTTGGAAAAGAACTTTCCGAAGTATTATAAGCTGAAATATCAGACGCCATCAATCTCCATAGCTGAGCTTCAAGGATCATTGCCTCCTGATGCTGCTTTGATCGAATACCTGATTGGGGAGGCGATGATTTATATTTTCGTCATCACCAGAGACAATTTTGATGTTGTATCTGTGACTCAAGACGCAAACTTTGCCAGCGCTGTCGAGTCGTTAGCTCGGTCCATTAAAAAGGCGGAGATAGCCAATTTTGTGGTAACGAGTCATCAGCTTTATCTTCGGCTCATTCAGCCCATCGAGCATCTGCTGACTTCCAAAAGCAGGTTGATCGTGATTCCTGATGGCATCCTGTATCGAATTCCGTTTGAGACATTGCTCGCCAGCGAGCCTGAAAGCAAAGTAGATTTAACCCGATTCGATTATCTGATTAAAAGGTTTGAAATTTCTTATCACTATTCAGCGACGTTATATTTGAATACGCCAAAAGAAGCATCTGAGGAACAGGAACGGTTCCTGGCAGGCGCTTTCATCGGTTTTGCACCCGTCTTCAATAAAGACAAACGGAATGGATATATTTTAGCCAGCAATCTTCCTGCTCTCACACTTGCCGAAGCAGGGTCGGATGCTCGGACGATTCATCTGGATGAAAAACGAATTCACGAATTACCCCATTCTGAACGAGAGGTGATCAAGATCATCAAAGGATTTGAAGCCAGCGGAAAAACAGCCCTCGGTTATTTTCATTCGGATGCTTCGGAGGAGAATTTCAAGCGAGAGAGCAGCCAGTATCAAATCGTGCATATTGCCACGCATGGCATTATCAACGAGGAACGGCCACAACTGTCGGGCATTGTATTTTCTCAACCGCAGGATTCAGTTTTTAGTGATGATGGCATTCTATATGCGGGAGAAGCTTATAATCTCAATCTCCAGGCCGATCTGCTCGTGTTGAGCAGTTGTGAAAGTGGTCTCGGCAAGCTGGTGCCGGGTGAAGGGATGATGGCGTTGACCCGAGGCTTTTTCTACTCAGGTGCGTCAAACATTATCGTTTCGTTATGGAAGGTATCCGATAAATATACCAGCCAGTTGATGATCGATTTTTATACTAATATTCTCAATGGGAAGGATTACGCTGCCGCAATTCGAGAAACGAAAATAAACCTGATCAAGAATCCAGCCACAGCATTGCCAAAGATTTGGGGTGGATTTGTGCTGGTTGGGAGGTAGAGGGATAAGGGGATAGGGGTATAAGGGTATAGGGGGATATGGGGATAAGGGTATAAGGGTATAAGGGTATAAGGGTATAGGGGGATAAGGGGTATTAGGGAATAAGGTTAGGTAACTCTTCCTGCCTCTAATCCCTCAAACTATACCACTATACCACTATACCTCTATTCCACTATACCTCTATTCCACTATACCTCTATACCTCTATACCCCCATACCTCTATCCCCCCTATCCCTTTTTCTGCCTTTTAACAAAATTGATATATCCATTGAGCGTTATTTTGGCATGTTCAATTAAATCTGAGCCCTCGCTTAATAAATCTTGTGAAATATATTTGAGATCATAGCAACTGATTAAATGATCTTTTAGCTCATAAAGTGAGCCTCTGGCAATTCGATAAAATTGAATACCCTCTTGGTAATGGAAGCGACCATAGCCTTCAGCGATATTGGCTGTTGAACTGATGGAAGCTTTTCTAATCTGAATATCTAAGTTGAATTTTTCATCTTTGGGCAATCGGGGTAAAATCTTATGATAAAAAAATAGCTTTACCTCCCTGGCTTTCTTCCAGGCTTCCAGCGTCGTAAAATCTTTCTCGGCGTTATAAAATGCAGGCGGCTCATTTACAGTAAATGGAATACCTTCCTCTGAATTGTGATCATATTCAACCATCAAACTTCTCCTTTCACCTTTTTATCACAACCTTATACGCTTTTATTCCCCCTATTCCTTTATACCCTTATTCCCTTCACCCACCAAAAACTTTCCCACATACACCACCTCCTCCTCACTTTCCAGCTTCCAATAATATAACCCAGGCGCTAATTTCTCTTTGAAAATGAGTTGATTTTGTTCTGGCTTGATGGCAAAGATCTCCTCACCTCGATTATTGAGGATTTTTAAAGAAGCCACAGTGGCGCCATCAATCTGCCATTGAAAGAGAATATGACCACTCAGCTTCTCATTGATTTTCGGGGAGAGCACGGTGAGCGAAAATGAACGAGTGACATCGTCGATCATCGCTTCGAGATAGGGCATTGGCTGGAAATTCATTGCATAGACCTGACTCAGTTCTGCTTCGGGCTCTGCTTGCTGTTTGTCTTCGGTGGCTGATTTCTGATCTGGCGCATTCGGCAAAACCGCTGGTTCGGTGGTTTGAGACGTATCAATTTTTTGTTCGTTAATTGAGGCTGAGTCTCTGACGGCGATCTGCTGTTGCTCCTCAATGGGCACCAATAATTTTTTATAGCCGAATAACAGAATAAGAATCAACGTTCCCACCGCAGCCGTTGCATAAATCCATCGTTTCTGTTGTTGCCCTAAAAGCCAGTCGATTATTTTCTTGATCGACTGAACCAACCCGGTATTAGCTTTTTCCCTCGCTAAATAATCGGCAAACAGGCTGGGGCCTTCTTCTTTTATCAGCGCCATGCACTGCTCACGGAACCGCAGCTCC
>JAPDQM010000094.1:0-15603 GCA_034505795.1 Candidatus Zhuqueibacterota bacterium | reverse complement strand
GCATTGATAAAATTCAACCCCACTTCTTCCAACTCGCGAACCAGATGCTCCCGCATATCCCCGCCGACCAATGTATCGGCACCGTTTTCGAGCGCCAGATGATAGTAGGGCGAACTGCCGCCGCTTAACACCAGCACCTGGCTTATTTCCGCCGCACCAAAGGCAAACACCTGCGAGGTCGTCTGCAATTCTTCATCGATCCGCGCCACAAATTGGTTGATTGGCATCGGCTGCCGCAATCGGCCCAGGAAACCTATTTCCACCGGCTTGATGGCTTCCAGTTTCAGTCGCTTCAGCAACTGCGCGTTGTTGCCGAGTACGGGATGCGCATCTAAAGGCAAATGATATGCCACCAGATTGATATCATGCTTGATGAGCAAACTCATTCGTCGGCCATGTAGGCCAGTCAACATGTATGGCGTCGGCGCATTTTTCCAGAACGCGCCATGATGTACTACGACCAGATCTGCCTGCTTCTCAATTGCCGCTCGAAACAACCGTTCGCTCACGCTCACACCAAGCACAATTCGCTCAATTGTCTCTTTGCCAGCCACCTGTAACCCGTTTAGGCTCAGGTCGTCGAATTCGTTGATTCGTAATAACTCATTCAGGTGCTGAATGAGCTCGTCGCGCTTAACCATAAGCTACTCCCATCCATTTATAACGTAGACTTCGGACAATGGCTTGCGCCGGCGGCTTTTGATGATGCCCTGAGTAATCTTGCCCACCAAACCCTCTTCCTCAGCCGGATAACCCAGCGGCGTCAATGCCACCACCCGATATGTCGGCGGAATGTTGAGCAGTGACTTGACCTTTGACTCATCAAATGCCCCGATCCAGCACGTGCCGAGCCCCAGGGCCGCGGCTGCCAAAACCAGATGCTCCATCGCAATGGCCACATCCACCAAATAATATGCCTGATCATTTCGAAAACCGCTATGGGCCGGATCACCACAAGCCACCACCAGCGCATGCTCCTGTCCCAGCCAGGATTGATTGAACACACTGGTGCACCGGATCAACGCTTTTTTCAGCGTCGCATCCGTGACCACCACAAATTTCCAGCATTGCCCATTCCGCCAGGATGGCGCCAGGCGAACCATTTCAAATATCTGTTCCAGCAGCTCGGCCGGAATCGGGTCGGTTTTGTATTTGCGAATGCTTTTCCGCTTTTTGATCACCTCGAAAAAATTCACTGCCGTATCTTTCTACAAAGTTATCAGTTCGTAATTCATGGATCCCAGTCCAATCATCTGACCATGACTGAGTTGCACGGTTGGATCGATGCTCGAATACGCCTGTGACGCCAAACTTTTCCCTGAAAATTGCTCCACCAGATTCAAGCTGGCGGCATCAATCGCCACCGGATCTTTGCTGGCCAGAATGCCGATATCGTGGATAATCGGTTTCTGCGAGCCCGGTAGGCAATCACAATCTTTGGTCACATTCAATAGAAAATTCAAATACGCCACTTTGCCCGGCTTCTGGATGACCGCACCCAGGGCATGTTCAGCCATCTTCCGCTGCAAACTATCGTTTGATGTTTTCCAATTATATTTCACCGCTTCAAAATGACAAACCGTCAAACATTCGCCACAGCCGATGCAAATTTTTTCATTAATCGCGGCGAAACTGCCGGTCATCGTGATCGCATTCTCCGGACACCAGATGATGCATTGGCCGCAGCCCGTGCACCTGGCGATGTTGATGCGCGGCTTCATTGAAGAATGCTGTCGCAGCTTGCCCTTGCGACTCGCCAGCCCCATTCCCATGTTCTTAATTGCACCGCCCAGGCCGGAAGCAAGATGACCCGTAACGTGAGTTACCACCAGCATCGCATTGCAGGTCATGGCATCGGCTGCAATCGCTACTTTATTGAACAGCTTGCCCGGAATCTTTACTTCGATCTCATTGCTGCCCCGCAAACCATCGGCGATGATGACCGGAATCCCGCTCTCCTTCAAACCGTAGCCATTCTCCTCGGCCAGCAATAAGTGATTTACAGCGTCCGAGCGCTTGCTTTTGTACAGCACACACGTGTCGGTGAAAAACGGTCGCGTCTGTTTTTGTTTTAAATCTTCAATGATTGGCTTCAAATAGCTGGCTGGAATATGATGCCGATTTCCCTCCTCGCCAAAGTGAATTTTGATTCCCACCAGATCCATGGGCTCGAAACATTGCTCCAAATGGGCCGCTTGATATAGGGCAAACAGTTTTTGCTGAATGTCCTCCAGCTTTTCCTGTGCCGAAACAGCCACAAAATAGACGTCTGATTTCAAATTTCGCTCCTTGATTAGGCAAGTTATAATTCAATTATTACCCATAATCACTTTCCAATTTCTAATGCAAATCCCATCGACCGCTTCAATTCAATAGGCCCAGCCGGGTAATTTCGAAGATGAAGGCCAATCGACTCTCGTCTACTTATTCCTACCACCGCGTCCGATCGGGAATATTATTCATCTCATCTACCGCGATGCGACTGGTTCCTTTGGCATCGATTACCACAATGCGGCTGCGCAAATAGCGCTCCAGCCGATACTGCACTGCCGCTGTCTGTCCTCCCATTGCCTGCCGTTCCTCCGGCCACGGTGCAGAAAAATAGTCATACCAGTCCGTCAGCGCATCGATCCAGAAACCATACCCCTTCGATTTCAACTGGCGCCCCGCCTGTTGCGCCTCGTCGCGGGTTTTAAAACCTCCCACTCGGATGCGATAGCCCTGCTGCGACAGGTCTTTCACATACTTCATTCTTGCGGCATAACCATCAGCTCGCAGCCGCTCCACCAGTTTTTTCGCCCGCTCCTCGTCCTTCTCGAAACTGACCTGAATTTCAAATTGCGGCAGAGTCAAATCAATGCTCTGACACCATCCCGCGATCGTCCGGCGATCCAGCCTGCGGTCATTTGCTCTATCGATACTGCGCCAATACAGTCCCGAATCCGAAAGGCAGATATATTGCGCTGCATCCAGCCAGGAGAGCGCAAGATAGCGGACATCGGCAATGGGGGTCAATTGTGAACTGGTCAGCGAGAAACGATAGGTGCGATGGCCGCCTCCCTCGAAGACCGAAACAATCACCTCGGTGCTATCCGGATTGGGAATGATCAGCCGCGGCCGACAGCTTTTGATCAGCACCGTCGCTGAGGATGGCTGAGCCACCGACTGACAGACAAATTGATAGGCACCGGTATCGGTTTTGGGCTCAAATGCGAGAATTTTATTTCTGATTTTTAAACGGGTACGTTGATTCAACTCCTCCATTGGAAGATTGAAGCGTGCAGTGCGGATCTCTTTGTTCAATTTTTTCGTTTTTAGCCAGCTTATATCAGAGCGGTTAGCATCTGAGAATTTCAAACGATGGTTTTCCTGAATGACAGCACCGGTTCGGTCACTACGAAGGAGGTAAATCGTCCTTCTATCCCGGTAAAACCCAAAATCCTGCCAGAACCAATCGGCTGTCGGCTCTCGAAAATAGACGAGGACCGGCTGGATATTTTTTTCCAGCGAAATGAGGTACAAGCCGTAGGCACTCGAAAAGAGCAAGTATTTTTTATCCTGAGAAATTCTAAATCGCTCCGGCTGCGGATCCAGGCACATCATTTGGTCGGCATGGAGGTCTTTGAGCAAAAGATTCACTTTCGCGATTTCGGGTCGAGCTTCATCGAGCAAAATACAGCGAAAGGCCAACTGCTTTCCATCCGGCGACCAGCGCACCTGATCGTAGTACGTAAATTGCATGAATTCATCCTGCGTCTGCCCTAAAGCAGCGAATAGCAGCCATCCCCCCAAGACGAGAAGCAGTTTGCTCCATCTCCAATTCATTTCGCCCTCAAGATTGATATTTATTGTTGGATTGACAGGGGTAATTATAATAAAATTGGATGGAAATGTCAACTGGTTTTTTTGGTAGAAAACAGGATGGATGATAAATTACACAACCGCACTGACCGGTCGCTCGGACTGACCGGTCGCTCGCAGCGACCGGTCAGTTACAGGCCCATCTTTGCTGTCGAGGCTTGCTTGCGGAGCCCCTGAGTTTCCATTATGAGTGCTGCTTTTAAGACCGCCTGGCGCAATTTCCAAAATGCTGGCAATGAAACGCAAAATCCGATGCCAGCCGCACCAGGATCACAGCTCAAACGACCAACTCAGATTGCCACTCCAATATTCCATGTTCAACAGCAATATATCAAGTTGCCAATACCTCAGCCATCGAAAACGAATGCCCGTGTTGATCATTCGCGTGTCATACTCCAGCAGGTAGGTAACCGTGCGTTTCCAGTCGATCTCCAGCCCGCCGAAAGGACCAACAATGGTATGCCCAACCGGAAAGTGGCGATCTTTCTTAGGGACGCCGAGGTGCTGGTCAATGATGTCGGAGCCATAGCCCACATGCAGGCGCCAATTGATGGTAGGTTTGGCAATGATGGTCTTGCTGGCGACCACGAAGCTCGTATTTAGCAGAATAAAACTGTAAATATCCCGGGCGCCCAGGGCCAGGGCTGGTAAGAATTTTCGTTCTTTGAATAGCAGAAACTGCAAACTAACCACGCCATCCTTGTAGGTGTTGGTGCCATCGTAGCTTTTTTCGCCGGGCACAAAGTTAACCCCGGCGCTGAACTCCAGCCGCGGCAGATAGCCGAGCACAATGTAGAACGGAAAATTATCGCAGCGCCCTCGTTCGAGATAGGCCGCGTAGCGATTGACATAGCCGATGCCGATGGTTACCTGCTGGTCGCTGATCACCTCGGCGGTGGGGATATTGATCAGCCCGCTGGTGCCAGCCAGGGAGATGCCGGCCCTGGCGCTGACCGATAAGGTGAAGATGTAGAAGAACATCAACCCGAACAAAAGCATCCCACTCCGCCAGGCAATCGACTTGGTTGTCCGCAGATAAGCCAAGCCCTGCCGCAAGTAGCTGGCGGCTGGGACGCCCAGGCACGTTGCGATGATTGCAAGATTGGAATGAACCGCTTCGGGAAGAATCAATTTTAGAGTGCCAATACTCGCTGGCAATGCCATCACTTTCCTCGCTCGGCTAATAATTTTTGATGAGCATCAGTTGTATTTAGGCGCACATAGCGCAGCGCGGTTTGGAATTGCTGGCAATTGCCGCGGATGAAGCTGCGGGTGAATTGCCGGGCAATGGTTTCAAAATCCTCGCCAGTATCCAGAATCAAGCCATCGAAGCACGGAAGATAGCGATAGTTCCACGAGAGATAGTTGGGCGATCGTACGCGAACGGCGCCAGGCCAGGGATGCTTGGCCATCGGCAATGGCAGGCGCACTGTCATGCCCGTTAAAAAATCCAATGATTCGTTCCAGACGCCCATAAAGCCGAGTTCGATTTCATGAAACAGCCGCACGATATCAATACGCCAGCCCTGATCGCCCAGCAGGTAGCGACCCCACGTAAGTTGCGCCATGAAATGGATCGGCTCAAAACGGTATTGCACTTGAAACAGGTAGGATAATTTGTTATGACTGGGCAACTCCAGTGGCAGCAGCCGATTGATCGCCTGGCCGGAAACATAATCCCCGCGAGCGGCGAGGCTCAATCGCTCCCGCCAGAAAAAGGTTTTCACCTGCGCCGAAAGCCCCTGGCGATCGAATTCGAAGCGACCGGCGCTCATGGTCACAAATGTTCGGGCCGGCAAACGGACCAACTGCTGTAAATAGAGCGCACCGACGCGGGAGTTGGTTTCGGGTCGCTGGAATTCGTTGTACAGCGGCCCAATCCATTGGCCGAACAATTGCAGCCCCGGAGCGATGGTGACCGATAGATCGGCCAGGCAATTGAATTGCAATTGTGCCGGATCGTCCGGCCGGGCAAATTGTGCCTTGACGCCAGGACTGAGCATCAGGTCGATGTGAAACAGCGACGATTGCGCCATGGAGGAACGATAGCCGGTGAGCGGTTTTTCAGCAGGCGATTCATAGGATATCTGCAGATGTTCCACCAGGTCATCTGCTGATATTTCCTGCTGTAGAAATTTTTGAAAGACCTCCCGGTCCACTTCGATATACCGCAGCGGCATCTTTCGATAATGCGGCACCACCACGAAATGTTGGGCAAAGGGTAAACAGTGGGTGGCATAGGTGAGCACGATTCCCAGCGCGGTGATCTCATTGCGATAGCGCCGATTTTCGTAACTCAGCCAGATGGTCTGGTGCCGGGCAATCTGGAATTGAACGTTTTCCAGGCCGGCCGCAAGCAGGTAATCTCGGCAGGTGATCAATGAGCGGTTGATTTGATGGACTGCGGCAGATTCAGTTAGGCCAGTGTTGTAGCTCGAAAAATAAAATAGCGCCCCCCATACGAATATCGACAATCGTTTCATCGTTCCTCTCCTCCAAAGCCCGCTGATGAAATAAAGCTGTCGAACCTTCACATAGAAGCAAAAAAAGCATACCCCCGCCGACTATGCTCTTACGATTGACCCGAATAAAAATGGAAATTTACTGCCGCAGCCACAGGCAAGGTGCGGCGTTTAGAAATTCCTTGCGATAATTCTGCGCCCCAATTCCTGTTTGATGAGATGAAATCAATCTATCAGGAGTTTGAAAAGGCGCTCCGAAAAAAAATCATCCCCCGCCCATTCAACTCGACCGCAACTGACCAAAAACAGTGTTGGCCACCGAATGAGTGAATGGATTAGGACGATCGCACATTTGCCAGATTACCTGCCCCCGGCAAACGTGGGCTGGAAATTCAATTTCTGGAGATCCGAATAAACGGAAAAAGGCATGACGACATTTGACCCGGTAGGCTGGCCAATAAAACCGCTTCGCCCGGCCTACGATTTCAATATAAACGATTTTTTGGAAATGTCAAGTGCATTTTCTAATATTTTTTCATTTCTGATCATCACAATTTCAATTTTGCAACAGCCAGCTACTTCGTACAGCAAACATAAGGCAAAAATGCCAACTTTGGTTTATCGCGGCACGACGCGTATTTTGTGAAGGTAGCAATGTCTCTTTCCCATGCGGGCGAGCGGCGGGCGCCGCTACTTACCTGATTAGGCCGGCTGTTCAGTAAATCCCAGCAGTTGCCGCAACTCTTCGCCATCTACGATTTCGACTTCGAGCAGGCGTTTGGCCAGGGCTTCCAACTTGTCCCGTCTTTCGGAAAGTAGATTCCTGACTTGCTGATGCGCCTGTTCGACAATCTGGCGCACTTCGTTATCGATTTCGGCCGCAATCTGTTCACTATACGGCCGCGATTCTGGTAGTTGCTGGCCCAAAAAGAGCGATCGCTGGCCGCTGCCGTACGATAACGGTCCCAACTTTTCGCTCATGCCGTATTCCACTACCATCGAACGAGCGATCTGCGTCGCGCGCTCGAGATCGTTCTGCGCACCCGTAGAAACTTCGCGAAAGATCAGTTCCTCAGCCACACGACCGCCCAGGAACACTTTCAAGCGACTCTCCAGTTCCGACTTGGTCATCAAGTACCGATCCTCAGTGGGCAGTTGCAGTGTATAGCCCAGCGCTGCCACTCCACGAGGGATGATGGATACCCGATGCACGGGATCGGTATTGGGCAAACTGGCACCCACGATGGCATGGCCGGCTTCATGATAGGCCACGATTTCCTTCTCGTGCTTATTAAGCACCCGGCTCTTTCGCTCCAGCCCAGCCATCACGCGATCAATGGCCTCCTCCAGGTCCGCCAATTCCACCTTTTTTTTGCCCGCGCGGGCAGCCAGCAATGCCGCTTCGTTGATTACGTTGGCCAGGTCGGCTCCCACGAACCCCGGCGTTCGGGCAGCAATGATGCGGAGATCGGCATCTTTATCCAATTTGACGTTACGAGAATGGACTTTCAGAATCGCCTCTCGACCGTTGATATCCGGCCGGTCCACCACCACCTGCCGATCGAATCGCCCGGGCCGCAACAGCGCCAAATCCAGAATCTCGGGCCGGTTGGTGGCCGCCATGATGATGACCCCGATGTTGGGATCGAAGCCATCCATCTCGGCCAGCAATTGGTTCAACGTCTGCTCCCGTTCGTCATGCCCGCCACTAATGGGGCTGATGCTTCGGGCCTTGCCCAGTGCGTCCAGTTCGTCAATGAAAATAATGCAGGGCGAACGCTGTGCTGCCTGTTGAAATAGATCACGCACCCGGGCTGCGCCGACACCGACAAACATCTCCACAAAGTCCGAGCCGGACATGGAGAAAAACGGGACACCAGCTTCGCCAGCCACGGCTCGAGCCAGGAGCGTTTTGCCGGTGCCGGGTGGGCCGACCAACAACACGCCTTTGGGAATACGACCACCCAGGGTTTGAAATTTGGATGGATCCTTTAAAAATTCCACAATCTCACTGACTTCCTGAACCGCTTCGTCCACACCAGCTACATCCTTGAACGTGACTCCCGTTTGGCCTTCCACATAGACTTTGGCTTTGCTTTTGCCAATGGATAGCATGCCACCGGTGGGGTTCATCCGCCGGAACACAAAGCCCCATATAGCAAACAGCACCAACAGCGGAAACACCCAGGCAACCAAAAAATTGAAAAACCAGCCCCGATCGGGTTGCCCCGAAAATTCGATACCCCGCGCTTCCAACTGACCCACCAGCGCAGTATCTTCTACCCGGGTGGTCTCGAAACGGGTGACCGCTAATTTTTCTTGCAGTGCCTTGCGATCCCGAGGCGGAGCATTGGTGATCAGTGAATCGATCCAGCTCCAGAATTGCTTGTACTCATGAGCGGCAACATTCGCAGTATCCACGCGCAAACCATAAACCTGTCGCAGCGAATCCAGTCGGGTTAGATCCGAGAAATATGTGCCAACGATTTTCCCCTCACTGATCATGCACTCTTTGACCTGACCACGACTGACCATCTCTTTGAATTGGCTGTAAGGTACTTTGACAATTTTTTCTTTCAGGAGAATGGTCTCCAGCAAGAACATGGTTAAAATACCGAACAAAATGTACCACAGCGAGAAATGCACTCGCTTTTCCAGTTTCTTCGGCTTCTTGGTCGTTTTCTTGTTCTGTTCATTCATGTCCGGAACCTTGAAAAAGTTTTATTCAACAAATGCGCGTGCTGACCGCTGGTTTGAAATCATCGCCGTCGCGTTCTTCGAGAACGTGGACTGGCATCGAATTCGAACAAAATGCTTTTCAGCGACCGCCGTTGATCGGGGCGCCAACGGGTTCGCAGCACATATTCGGCAAATTTTTTATCCAGTTGAATCAATTCGACATTGAAATCATTCATGTCCAGAATATCACTGGCCGGGAAGATGTGAGTTTCGGGCAATTTGGTGAAATTCAACCGGCAATAATCCACAAACGAGCGGGCTGCTTCGCGATACAGAATCGGCAGCCCGTGGGTTCGGCAGATGATCGGTCGGGCGGTATAGATCACGCAACGATCACGCAACAGCAGCGGGCAGACATCATCATTATTGCGGTAGAGCTTGCGCAGCCGTTTGATCCGTTCCGGAGATAATGAGCGCAATCGCTGCTCGACCACATACGCCTCAATGGCCAACACCGTCCGCTCTACCTCGCAACATTGGCTGCAGCCAGGCTGACACACCAGATGCTGCCGATGCCGTTGTTCCAATTCCTGGCAGCGAGAATCGACCTTATAGACCAGATTTTGATATTCGAATAGAATTTCGTTAAGCATCTTTTCTTAAATTAAACCAGGCCCCTCGTTTGCAACAGCGAAAACATGTGAACTAATAGTAATAAAAATTTATTTAAAAGTCAAGTGCGAATTCGCATAATATCCGCACCAAATTCCATATCCGCTACCAAATCAACCAGCAGCAGCTTTTCAGTCGCAGGCATTGGGCATGCCCAAAAAAATCCCGCCAATACTTACCGGTCAGCATTGGCGGGATGATCCCTTTACTGAAAATTGTCAGCCGCAAACGCCGCAGTTGTTTTGTCTTACAAAAACTACCCAGGGCAGCGAGTACGACCAGTCATCCTGTGCTATTTCTTGAGCCATTGATCCAGCCAGCCAATTACCGTTTCGTGCCACAAAATCGAATTGTGCGGCTTCAATACCCAATGGTTCTCATCCGGGAAATACAAAAATTTACTTGGAATTCCCATTCGTTGTGCCGCCGTGAAGCTCGATATGCCCTGGGTCTCCACCACCCGGAAATCCAGCGCGCCATGGATCACCAAAATCGGCGTCCTCCAATTCTTGACAAAATTGATGGGATTTTGCTTCTCATATCCTTCGGGATTGGTCCAGGGCGTGCCCTCATGATCCCATTCCGGGAACCATAGCTCCTCGGTATCGAAATAGGCCAACCGTTCGTCCAGATTGCCGTCGTGGCTCACCAGGCACTTGAACGCATCATTCCAATTGCCTGCGATCCAGTTGATCATATAGCCGCCGAACGATGCCCCTAAAGCGCCGACGCGATCGCTGTCCATCCAGGGATAGCGCGCTAAAGCTGAGGCCAAGCCTTTTTGCAAATCTACCAGCGGTTTGCCACCCCAGTCGCCACGGATGGCATCAGTGAATGCCTGCCCATAGCCAGTGGAACCGTGAAAATCCACCATTACCGCGGCATAGCCGGCACCAGCATACGCCTGGGGATTCCAGCGATAATGGAAATGATTACCGAACGATCCCTGGGGGCCGCCATGGATCAAAAACGCGACTGGATATTTCTTCGCCGGATCGAAATCGACTGGCTTCACCACATAGCAATAGACCATCTCATCGTTCCAACCTTTGAAAGTGAATTGCTCGAAATCGCCCAGCCGCGCTTTGGCTAATTTCTCTGCGTTGATGCGAGTAATCGGCTTCGCATCGCTGCCATCGGGATTGACCGACCCCAGCTCCACTGGCGATTTCAGATGATCCAGCGCGTAGACGATCCGCTTCCCTGCTACGCTGGGCGAGCCAACCGTGCCATCTCTCACCACGGTCCTTACCGCTCCAGTTTTGACATCGATGGCAAACAGCGAGGTCTGTCCTAAATTATCCGCTGTGGCGAAGATGGTCTTGCCGTCACTGGACCAACAGATCGATGACGGCGAACGATCCCAGTTTTCGGTGAGTACCCGGCTCGAACCATCCGACCAATTGTACTGCACAATGCGATAGCGATCGGCTTCATAACCGGGGTGGGACATGGCCAGATAGGCCATGGTTTTGCCATCGGGCGAGAAGACTGGCTGCGTATCCCAGGCCAGATTGGCCTCGGTCAAGCATTTCGGCGGCTGCGATCCATCCAGCGGCGCATAATAGAGATCGAAATCGGTGGACCAGGCCTCTTCCCGGCCCACATCTTTGGCCGCAAATACGATCCCCTTGCCATCGGGCGTAAACGCCATTTCTTCGATACCGCCGAACGGCTTGGACGGCGCATCCGCGTCCATCTGGGCCATCACATCGACTGGCTCACCGCCGCTGATGGGCATCACAAACCAATGCGAGCGCCGCCCATCCTTCCAGGTATCCCAATGCCGGATGAATAACCGATCGTAAATGCGACCGCTGGCCTTGCGATTTTCCATTTCGTCCAATCGCGATTTGGTTTGCGAAGGAGATAGCCCGACGAACACCTCCATGGTGAATGCCAGATGCTTGCTGTACGGGGAGACCTTCAGATTGCTCACATCCAGCGGCAGATCCGTGAACTGCCGCGCTTCGCCCCCATCGATACCGATTCCCCATACCTGGGATGAACCGGAGCGGGTCGAGAGAAACCAAACATATTTGCCGCAGGACGACCATTGCGGATTGAAATCCCCAGCCGGATGCGAGGTCAATTGTTTCAAATTCTTGCCCTCAACATCGACCAGCCAGATATCGGTACGTCCCCGATTGGCCTCCAGATCGGTCTTGCGCAGCGTGAACGCGATCCATTTGCCATCGGGCGAAACCTGTGGCTCCGAAATCCGATCCATCGCCAGCATGTCGTGCACCGAAAAAGGGTGCGTCTCCAAAGCGAATGAAACATTCAAATTCATAGCAACCCAAATTCCAACAAGTATTGCCAGGATAATTTGACGCATGGAATCCTCCTCCAAAATTTAGTTTATTTTTTCCAATCGCTCTTTTCAAGCTACTTGCCAGATCTTAAAATTTGCAGCTTAAATTCAATCCATTAGCCTTTCATACCAATAACCCTTGCATAAACCTTAACCATTTAACTCCATCATTCCACTATTCCACTACTCCACTATTCCACTATTCCTCTATTCCCATATTCCTCTATTCCCATATTCCACTATTCCACTATTCCCATATTCCTCTATTCCTCTTCTCCTCTATTCCCATATTCCCATATTCCTATATTTCTATATTCCATCACCCCATCACTCCGCTACCCCCATTTCCCGAAGCAGGTGCTCCGCTCCCGCCACCTTCTGCGCCACCCACAAAACATAGCGGATGTCCACCGCAATAGAACGGCTGTACGCTTCGCTCCAGGCGTAGTCATTGATGGTCGCTTCGAACGCCCGATCGAAATTGAGGCCTACCAGTTCACCCCGAGCATTGAGAACTGGACTGCCAGAATTGCCACCGGTCGTATCCATATTGTATAAAATGGCTACAGGCAAGCTATTCAGCTTTGGATGCGCAAAGCGGCCGAAATCTTTTGCATTGATTAGATCGATCAATTTTTGAGGCGCATCAAACGGCTCCTCGCCGATGGCCTTCTCCAGAATGCCAGTCGCCGTGGTGATCGATGCGGCATAGATGGCATCGCGCGGGGAATAGCCCCGAATGTAGCCATACGTCAGCCGCAAGGTGCCATTGGCATCCGGGATGAAATCTTTGGCCATAAAATCCTTCTTCACATCGATCAGTTGGGCGTACAGCTTGTCGATGGCGCCCTGGCGGCTGCGATTCTGCTCCTCCCGCTCCTTATATGTGGGATGCAGATCCATCGCCAATTTGATAAACGGATCATCCAATTTTTTGATCTGCTCCGGCGACTGCTTGAAACACTCTGCCAGCGCTTTTTCATCAGTCATCCCAGTTCGGCGGTAGGCTTTATCCAAAAAACGATCGATCGCCTGCTCGGGATTTTTCTTGGCGCCGAACAGTTTCTGGATCGCCGGGATCTGCTGGGTTTCTGGCAATTGGGCCGCCCGCAGCAGCATCGCCTTGAAAATCGCCCGATCGCTGGGTTCGTAATATTCCCGCAGGTTCAAGAACAGCCGCTCTTTGGTGCGATCGAAATTGCGATCCATGTAAGCCCCGCTGCGCTCCAGGTCTTTCTTCTGGCGCTCGATGGACGCCTCGTAAACCGTGTAAGCATTGTTCAATGCGGTCGAGCTGCGCAACAGATAGGTCAACACCAGATCTCGTTCGGCCTGACTTCGCATCTGCTGATAAATGGTTTCGATCTCGTTCAGCAGATTTCCATATTTTGCGCGTCGCGTCGAATCGGCCTCGACGAACCGTTGCAGTTCCCGCTCCTCGGCGCGCTTCTTCTCCACCAGATTCAGCCGCTTCATGCCAATTAATTTGCCCCGATAATTCTTCTCGGTATTGGCCAGCGATTTGATGCGGCCATCGTGCTTCAATGCAATCGCCCGATCGCTGCGACTGAGCTGTTGCATCAATTCGATCTGCCATTGATACCATTGCACCACGTAGGGCATGCGGACTTCCTGCTCATAGGCCAGATAAAATGAAGTCTGATGCCGATAGGTTCGGCTCGGATAGCCCAGAATGAACACAAAATCGCCTTCGTTCACACCCTCCGGTGCGATCTTCAAGTAATTTTTGGGGCGATAGGGTACATTGTCCGGCGAATAATCCGCGGGCGAGCCATCGGGCGCGACGTAAGCCCGCATGAACGAGAAATCGCCGGTGTGGCGCGGCCAGGTCCAATTATCCTCCTCGCCGCCGAAATTGCCGATGCCGCGCGGCGGGGCATAGACCAGCCGAATGTCTTTCAAAAAAGTATAAATGAACAGCACATAAGTCTTGCCGATGAACATCTCAGCGACCTCAGCCCGTTTGCCAGGATTGGCCGCTTCCGCTTCGGTGACGATCTTCTTGATCTTCTTATCTATGGCTTTGCTGCGCTCGGCCAGCTCCATCTGGTCGGTGACCGTACTCAGCACCTCGGCCGAGACATCCCGATACGATTCGGTGATGCGCACGGTGAAGCCTTTAGCTGGATATTCCTCGGCTTTATTTTTTGCCAGAAAGCCGATTTTGAGGTAATCGTGTTCCGGCGTGCTGGCCGCCTGCACTGCGCCGAATGCAATATGGTGATTGGTCAGAATCAGGCCGTCGGGAGAGACGAACGAACCAGTGCCTCCATCCACCTTGCAAATGGCATCCACCAGGCTGATGCCATCGGGATTGAAAATGTCCAGCGGTTCGAGTTGCAACCCTTTGGCTTTCAAATCCAATTTCTGGATGTCGCTGATGGGATACATGCCTTCGTCGGCAATGGAAATTTGAAAAGAAAGAATAGTTAAGATTAACATGAAATAAAATGAAGCGAACTTGTGCATGACCAAAGCCTCGAAAAATTTTTTGATGATAGGAATAATAGGATTCTTCAGGTTTATTTTGCTATTAATATACACAAAAATAAAAGAATGTCAAGCGAATTGTAACGCACTTGTAACGCAATTTGCCAAATTGCGTTACAGTCTAATCCAGCGCAGCCATAGCCAGCCAATCCCACTTCCTAAGAAATAATATGGGAAATCGGACCAGACAAATGAAGTGCCCAATATGGTCGCGCCGATGAAATAGCTTCTCAACAATTCCAAAAAAGGCGGATGCCACAGTTGCAGAATTTCCAACAAGCAGGTGATGGTCAAAACGATGGTAGCAATTTTCCCGGGCTGGCTCTTTGGAAAAAATAAAAAAGCAACCAGGCACCAGAAAATAACATAAAAAACACCGCCCAGCGAATCATTCACCCACGAGGCGGCTGGCCCCTGATAAAATTTGCTGGCAAAGCCGATCGGCGTGATGATCAGGATGGATAGCCCTGTTCGTTTGAATTGGGTCATGTTGTTCTGGATGTAGTTGAGTAAGTTAAGTGGTTGAGTGAGTTGAATGGGGAGCTAGGTCTCGTATCACCCGTTAATGAGCTTTCTTAATCCCCAATTAGCTAATCACCTGATTACCTATTCGCCCAGCCACCATTTCAAAACCCGCAAACAACGTAACGTATTCCAGCGGCTCGGTTCGCCCACCTGCTCCATTTCAAAAAAAGTACGACCAGGATGTCGGTTTTGCAGCAGCCATTTGCCCTCTGTCGTTTGGCGTTTTAAAACAATGTCGATGGCATCCGCAAGTCTGCCATCTTTTCCCGCCTGGCATTCTTGAAAATAATCCAACGCTCGCAAAATGTCGTAATACCAGCGTGGCGGAAAAGAGAAGCGAGTGAAATCAGCCCTGACTACCTGTCCAGTCCGATGCGATTTGAACAGCCCATGGACGAGCAGGAACTCTCGACCTTGCTGTTGCGCTTGCTGGATTCTTTCAAAATTTTGAGGCTGAAATTTTTCATATTCCCGCAGCCCTTCCAGCACCGAAATCGTGGTATGAAACGAGCTGTGAGTTGCTCCTTTATAGGAATCACAGTTCCAGCCCCCATCGGGCATCTGATGAGCCAAAAGATG
>JAPDQM010000093.1:0-15715 GCA_034505795.1 Candidatus Zhuqueibacterota bacterium | reverse complement strand
GCCCCGAATTGTTACAGAACGAGTTGAACCAGAAAATTGGCAGAAGCATTGATCGACCACTGACCTTCCGCCAACCGAGGCGGACGCGCTACCCGGACTGCGCTACGCCCCGAATTGTTACAGAACGAGTTGAACCAGAAAATTGGCAGAAGCATTGATCGACCACTGACCTTCCGCCAACCGAGGCGGACGCGCTACCCGGACTGCGCTACGCCCCGAATTGCAATCACAAAATTGCTAAATCAACAACCATCTAAAAAACATATTTGATCAATAAAAAGCCACCAATCAACAAAATGACAAAGACAATGGACAACCAATTGAAATACTTATCGATAAAATTTTTTATTCTTTCACCAAAAAGATAAATTAAAGTTCCCACGGCAAAAAAGCGAAATGATCGTCCAATGATCGAGGCGACCATAAACACCCAAAAAGTAGCATTGGCAGCACCAGCGGCAATGGTGAATACTTTGTATGGAATCGGCGTTATGGCTGCGATCAGCACCGCCCAAAAATTGTAGTCATTGAATTTCTGGAACAGTTGCGTAAATAGCTCCCGACCATTATAAAAATCGATGATTTTCCAGCCGATGACATCCATTAGCGCTACGCCAATGAGATATCCTAGCATCCCGCCTATCACCGAGGAAACACTGCATTCGAAGGCATAGAAAAATGACCGTTTGGGAATCGAAATTGCCAAAGCGATCAACAGCACATCTGGCGGGACCGGAAAAAACGATGACTCCGCAAATGCGAGTAGAATCAATGCCAATGAACCATAGGGCGTCTCCGCCCAGTGCAGTACCCAATCGTATAGTTTTCGAATAACCGTTCGCTTTTGTTCCATTTACACCGCCCTGTTGTCGATCTCAGTCCAATTCGTGCTCATTCCGCCCAACCTCCCTGACCAATCAATGGAACGAACACACAACCACAAATCGTCTTGCTAATATATGAATCCCCGCGTTTTAAAATCAATTGCAAATGCTGTCGATATTGATCTCCCACGGGTATGACCAATTTACCTTTCTCGACCAGTTGCTCAACGAGTTTTTCCGGGACCTCCGGCGCCGCAGCAGTCACCACGATAGCATCGAATGGCGCTTTTTCCGGCCAGCCCAGGGAACCATCGCCGACTTTGATTTCGATGTTACGATAACCCAGTTCTCGTAATAACAATTCCGTCTGAGTGGCCAACTCCGGATGCCGTTCGATAGAAAACACGAAGCGGCAAGTCTCAGCCAATATTGCGGTCTGATAACCCGAGCCCGTGCCGACCTCAAGCACGGTTTTGTCTTTGGTTGGCTGGATAAGCTGAGTCATCAACGCAACCATGTAGGGCTGCGAAATCGTCTGCGAGCAAGGAATGGCCAATGGCGTATCGTCATACGCCCGGTCCCAATATTTCTGATCAACGAATAGATGCCGTTTCACCCGACGCACCGCGTCCAGGACATGTGGATCCCTAATATCCCGGCGGATCAATTGCTCCTCGACCATCCGGATTCTGGCATCAGTATATGGATCCATTCCCTTCGCATCAATGTTATCAGTATTGGAATTTTCGACGATCTATTTACCCTCGAAAAAGCCGTGGCAATTTAAACAAAAAAATTTTATTATGCAAGAAATTTTTCATCGAAATTGAACCGCATTGAAAAATGCCTAATCAAGCGGGGATCGATTTGCCCGCATGAAAAAATTAAAAAAAATTGTCATCTGCAAAAAACTATTTTGGAATTTTGCTGAAAATGTTTTATATTTAAGCCAACCAAGCGGTGTAGCATGAATCCATTTTTTCACCATTGGTCAATCCCATGCTATTTCTTGATGGTGCGATTGGCAGCAAATTGCCCAATCAGTATCAATTATTTACAACTGAAAGGCATAACTTTCAAGGAGGCAACGTGAAACAAATAATTTTTTTGGGCAGCGTGTTGATCGTGCTGAGCTGCGCGACCAGGGTAGTACGATTTGAACAATATTCGGTAACCATGAATTTACCAGTGGCGGCCGATAGCTCGGTGGTTATCGGCAACGATCAACATTTCAGCGGCGTACTCTGGCTGAACACCATTTTGAAAGCCGAAAACGTCCCAGTGGAAAAAATTAAACTCATCCAGAACTACGGGCGATATTTTTTGTGTGCGGAAAACTTTCAGCATGTCTGGCTCATCGAACCGGAAGAAGATGGCTTGTCTGGGGAATTTAAAGCCATCGATGTTACGCCGAAGGACAAGGCCGATCGCTATACCGACATTGGATTCTCACGATATGGTACCCGTGAGCACGCCTGCGTCAAATTTCGCTTCAACAAACAGGAAGTTTTCATCAATCGGAAAGGAAATGTAGATGAAAAATGTAATAAGTAAATGGTTATTGGTGGTGTCAATCATCTGGGCGTCGGCAGTTCTGGCCCAGGATATCCAGGAAACATACGATGCGGCTAAGGCCGCTTTGCTCAGAGGCGATTATCAGGTAGCTCTCGTAAAGATTTCGGATGCCAGGGCTCACATCGCTGCAGATCCGCAGCTTGATCCGAATGGTGTTTTTCAGAATCGGCTGTTGCCCAATTTGGAAAATGATGCCAACACCATGGCCAGCATTATCACCGCGCTCGAGGAGCTTTACAGTTCTACAGAAATCGAATTGGTTTTTCCAGATTTGAAGCCGAACGTGGAAGCCGTCCACCTTTACACTCAGCAGGCAAGGTCAGCCAGCGAACAACTGATCAGCCGGCGGGACTCGATCCTCGCCAGCGTAGAACTGGCGCCTGAGTACCGCGATGCATTGCGCAATACGGTCGCATTCAAACAAATTGAGCGATTGGCCTCGGTGGAGATTGTTGAGAAGCTCTCTGAGAAATTCACAGATATCGCCCTGGTACTGACCGATTCCATCGCAGAAATCAATTCCCAATATCAAACCCTGGCGGCAAATCTGGAAAAATTGAAAAAGGCTTCTGCTTCCAGTCAAGCGGAACGAAAAAAGTTAGAAGAAAAATTAGCGGCGCTATCACAGGAACGCGCCAATTACATGAATGCGATTTCGGAGATGTTGATCGGTGACAATAGCACCGAAAAAGATCAAATGCGAATTGTGCTAATGGATCAAAATCTCAGCGATATTTTTGGTACCGCCATCACTACTGAGATCAAGCGCGTCAATGCGCTGGGCGGCGCTATCGATTCCTCAGCTTATAGGGACATCATCCAAAATTATGAACGAATGAAAAGATACAATGAAATTTTTATGAAGAACAATGTGGCTGGGGATCAATCGGCGCTACTGGCACAATATGAAGCAGCTATAAAAAACATCAAAGTCGTCCAGCCGACTACCGGCACGCCGATCCGCTATTTTATTTTAGCGGTCATAGGCCTTATTCTCATTTTTGTGATTTATAAAATCGTGACCTCTCAGAAAACAAAACGCCCAACGGTTGCTGGCTCTGATCCGAGCGCGCCACATGCAACATAGTTCGCTGGCAAGTCTCGCCAGCACATCGATGCCAAAAGCAATTGCACTTGCTGAACGAAGCTGGCAAATTGGCAAAAATTTTCAGGTCGCCAGAATCGCTTTGGAAAAGGAGGTTTAGCGTTGCGGCGACCATTATCAGCCGCGGCCGCAGCGATTGGGCTGGTGATCGAAGCTCATGCTTGCCTTGGCCTGAATCGCCAGTTAACACAGCAGGGAATTATGACGAGGTTAGGCGCTGAAAGGAATCGATGCTTCTAACGACCAAAGGTCGTCCCGAGGTTAGGCATCGTTTTGGAAGTGATAAAAATTTTGCTTTGATTTGCCGCTACTTTGTGCTATTTTATGGTGTAAGAAATGTATATGCAAATCTGAAAAACTGTGAAGGAGCCGATTATGAGCAAGCTAAGAAGTGAATTAGAGTCCATTGTAGGAAAAGATTTTGTTATTACCGCAGAGCAACCCGAGTATTTTGCCTATGCTTTTGGTGATGCCACGATGTACCGTTCCCGTCCAGACGTTGTGGTCTATCCTGGGACCGTCACCGAAATTCAGCAGATCATTCGTCTCGCCAATCAGCGCCGCATCCCTGTGACCACGGCCGGTGGTCTTACCGGCCTCTCCGGTGGCGCAGTCTGCCAGAAGGGAATTTTGCTAAATGTTTCACGTCTGCGTGCCATCAAAGGGGTGGATCCGATTTCAAAAACGGCGGTGGTCGAACCGGGAGTTAGTTGTGCTAAATTTAATGATCATCTGGCCAAGTATGGGCTGATTGTGCCAGTAGCGCCAGCTTCACATTTGATTTCGACATTGGGCGCCAATATTGCTGAGGCTTCCGGCGGCACGTTTGGGATGTCCAAAGGAACCTTCAAGAACTATCTCCTCACATTAAAGGTGATTGACGGGCAGGGCAATCTATTCGAAACCGGCAAGCCTTTTCCCAAGCAAAGCACCGGACCGGATTTGACCGCGTTGTTCATCGGCTCCGAAGGTACAATGGGCATTATTGTCGAAATGACGTTTCGCTGCGATTATCTGCCCGAAGATACATGGACTATTCGCGCCCAATTTGCTGATGAATCGGTGTTGCAGGCTATTCACGAAGGCATCGCTGAGCAAAAGATCGATCTGTATTCCTTCGAGTATATGGACGATAAGATGATGCGCTGTTTGGGCAAACAGAATATGTTACTGTTGTTGCAAACCGCGGGCACCAAAGAAAGCGCCAAAAAGAATGCCGATCAAGTGGTGGCTGTATTGCAACGGTTAAATCCCATCGAGCTCAAATATACCAATGATGCCAAAGTGGCAGATGAACTGTATACAGAGCGCCGCAGTGCTCTTGGGGCGTTGGCCAAAGCCGATCCAGAGAAACCGGTTATTGTGCAGTTTGACCCGGTACTCCCGTTGCGAAAGTTCACCGCTGGCATTCAGAAAATGAGAGAATTAGCCGAACGCGAAGGCCTGGAGCTGATTATTTATGGTCATGCGGGCGATGGAAATCTGCATCCCAGCTTCATCGTTGCCGACGATCTGGAGCAGAAGTTGCGCGCCAAAAAGGTCATTCGCGAATTCGATGAATGGATTGAAAAAGAAGGTGGCGTTTATTCTGGCGAACATGCCGTGGGTTTCTTTCTGGGGCGCAGCCAGGACAAAATTCGTCCGGAAGTCGGCAATTATCTGAGCGCCATCAAAAACGCCTTTGATCCCAATGGAGTGCTCAATCCTGGTAAGATCATTAACATTCAAGAACCATCGTTGGACATTGAGCCGGTCAAAGAGCGGTATCAGCCAATTGCCAAGATTTGTGCGCTGTGCGCCAAGTGCCATCTTTGCAAAAATGACAGCCCGAAATTTGCTCAAATGCCATTCGAGCACAATACCATTCGCGGGCGAATTGCAATGATCGATGCCGCCACCCGCGGGCAGGTTTCATTTAAAGCGATCAGGCCATTTGTAGAAGAGATGAAGCCCTGGACCCAGAATATGAACTGCCCCACCTTCATCAAGAGTCGCATGGATGAGCTCATCCAGCTAAGCCTGCAAGCGGCCGCTTAATGCAATACTGGCGGCGATAGGTTGGCGTTATCAAATGCAATTTTGACTTATTGAATTAATGAGAGCGCGCTGCTAACGAATATTCCTTCACCAGGTTGCTGCCTCAAGCGCTCCAGCTTGTCGCCATTTTAGCATAGCTTCATCCAGTCACTTGACCAAATTTGGGTGGTGAAAATGAAACAGCACTGCCGGTGTCATATATCTCATCGGGGGGCATTCGCCAGGGAGCAATATCGCCGATCCCGTTATCAAGGTCGACCACTGCAAGCCCGATTCATGTTCTTCCTGCTCCTAACCATTGCCTCGTATGGTCTGGGCGGATCAAATCGACCCTTGGAGGCGCCAGGCGAAGCGCCCCTGGCGAAGCAATTTTATGCGCAGAGCGAATCGCTGGCCTATCTTCGAATGACCCTCACGAAAACGATTCGCGAAGCAATTCGCCAGAAGCAATGGGCACAGGCTATCCAGTGTTGCCAGCAGTTTCAAGAGCGCTTTCCGGCAACCCGCGATTCCATCCAAAAAGTAATCGATATTCTATCGGCACCGCCGTTGAATGTCACGATTAAAAATCTGGGTCCAAATGTCAATTCTGAATATCAGGATTATTACCCCGTGGCTTCTGTGACTGGGAGCATACTTTTTTTCACGTCACGCAATCGTCCCGGTGGTAAGGGCGGCGAGGATGTCTGGGTCTCTTTCTGGAGTGACACCGGCTGGACCAAAGCGATGAATGTCGGTGAACCAATTAATACTATCCAGCATGAAGGGTTCATGAATCTCTCACCCGATGGCACGACCGCCTTTATCTTTGGCAATTACCCGGACTCCTATGGCAACGGCGACATTTTTTTTGCGACCCTGGAGCGAAAAGGTAATGGTGTTGGCTGGAGCGATGTTCGCAACTTGAAGCCACCGATCAATTCCCCTGATTTCGAAGCCGATGCCTGCTTTTCAAGTGATGGCAAAACAGTCTTTTTTGTCTCGGATCGGCCTGGTGGCATTGGTTCTTATCGGCCTCGCAGTAAGTACTATCATCCGCATTACAACAGCGATATTTATGTCTCGATCCGGTCCGACACGGGTTGGTGTGAACCTATAAATTTGGGACCAACTATCAATACTCCCTACTGCGAACGTGGGCCGCTATTTCACCCCGATGGCGTGACGTTATTCTTCTGTTCTTCCGGCCATCCAGGATTGGGAGATCTGGATATTTTCGTAGCCACCCGGAAAGGCGATTCCTGGACCGAATGGAATGAACCCAAAAACCTGGGCAAAGAGATTAACACCATTTATAAAGACTGGGGCTACAGCATTCCAGTGTCGGGACAGGAAGTGTTTTTCGCCAGTGTGCGCGATAGTGGCTATGGTCAAAGCGATATTTATCTCATTACCCTTCCCGAGCGCTTGACCAAACCGGTCACCATTGTGGAAGGCAAATTAATGGATACTGAGGGCAGCCCGCTGGACAATGCCAAAATAACCTGGGAGGATCTGCAGAGTTTTAAAATTCTGGGCAATGCCACTACCCGCCCTACTGGCGATTTCACAATTTTATTACCATCAGGGAAATGGTACTGCTATACGGCTACCAAAGAAGGGTATATTTTCAGCTCTCGGGAAATTGACCTGCGCAGCAGCGATACCGCACGGGTCCAGGTGGATATTCAATTGCCCAAGCTCATTCCGGATGCCACCACCTTTCCATCAGCCTTGCTCACCGTATTTTTTGATATCAACCTGGCATCGCTGCGGCCGGAGTCGCACCCTGAGTTGGATCGATTTATCAAGTTACTGCGGGAACACCCGGAATGGACCAAAGTGGAAATTAGCGGCCACACCTGCGATCTGGGCACTGCGGCCTATAACAAGCAACTCTCCTATGAACGAGCCCAGGCCGTGGTCGATTATATCGTCCAGCAGGGAGAGTCAGCCCAGCGTTTTGTGGCCGTTGGGTATGGTAATGAAAAGCCGCTGATCGACGAAAAGACAGATGACGCCCGACGAATCAACCGCCGGGTGGAATACAAGGTTCTCGAAATTGATCAAAAAGTTTTGCAATCAAAAATGCCAAAATAAATCATGTTTACCATGAGGAAACGGGTTATGAATGATTCAAAAAGCGCTGTGAGCCCTTACATCGCCAGAACCAGAGATCGCAAAATTCGACTGGTGGTAGGCAGCTACCTTGAGGCTTACCGCATGTTCAAGGAATACAATAAATCATTCCATTCCGGCGTCATCATGTCCTTCAGCAACTTGCGCAAGGTTCAAGATATACTTTGGGACATCAAAGAAAATTTGCATGTGGTATACAAACGCATCCTGAACCCCAAAAAACGCATTTTTGAACAGGCCAATAAGTTCACGCCCAGCGAGAGTGAAATTAAATTTATTAACAATGTCGGTCTGCTGTTTCATAAGGTTATGGTTGCCAGGGAACTGAAATATATCCTGGATTATTACCAGGAGGATAGCGATAGCTACCAGGAAACAAAGGCCTCCCTGGATCGAAATCTGGATCGCATCGATGACCTGTTCAATCAGGGGCTCCAAATTTTGGTGTCGATCCTGGAGAATTATCAGCATAACATCCAGTTGATCACCTATTTTTTAGAAAACAAAGAGCAGTGTCAGGCATTATTCAACCAGCGGATTGAGAGCATCTTAAAAATGCTTTCGCGGGGGCGAAATATCGAAGACATCTACATCGACGCAGTGCATTATTATCAAAATAGCGGCTGGAGCGACCGGGCTGAGTGGATTTTAAAAGAATTGCTGCAAATCAACCCCAAGCATGAAAAAGCCGCGCTTATGCTGCAGGCGCTCAATATGTAGCTCGTCATCCAGGATTTTAGGTTCCAATTGGCGATCGTTTGCCCAAGTCATCGGCTATCCCGAATGAACTTTCGCCAGGGCTATTGTCTGCCTCCCGCTACACTCGTTCGTCCCGACGCCGGCTCTTAAATTTTGCTAATAGCCTGAACTCAAAATTGCGCCTAAGACGCAATTCGCAAACCATGAACTACGAGGAGTCTATGAATGAGACCGAGCGCATGGCCCAATTTTGGCTAAAGCAGCACCTGGCCCTGTTCGGCCTCTCTCGAAACCCCACTGCCATTAGTCGCCAGATTTATGATTTGCTCAACCGCAAAGGCTATCGGCTCTATCCGATTAATCCCCATGTTGATCGCATTGATGATATTGAATGCTATCGTAGTCTTAGCGATGTCAAACAGCAACTCGAAGGGGCCATCATCGTGACCAATCCGGAAGTTACATCAGAGATTGTCAGGCAGTGTCTGGCGAGAGAAATTACCGATCTCTGGTTTCAGTACCATACCATCAATGATGAAATCAAACATTTCTGCGAGGCCTATGGCATCAACTATTTCTACTCCTGCGCCTTGACCTATCACCGTGAGGTGGCTTTTTCCCATAGCGTCCAGCGCGTTTTCCATCGACTATTGAAACGGACATAAAAATGAATTCTCAGGGGGCAGGCTTACCCTGCCCCATATTTGAATTATTCGATCTCAAATATCTGCACCGTGCTGTAGCGTTGTCCGAATTGATCGGTAGCTGAAACAACCAACGTGTGCGGTCCTACCGCCAATTGGGTTGGCAGCGCACCGATCCAAAGATGGGTCGAGCGCTCGGGACTGATCCATTGCGGCAGCTCTTTCTTCATGGCCAGATAAATTTTTTCATAAAACGGATCGACGCGAAATTGTCGGCGCAATTCAACTTCTTGAGAATTATCAATCCTGGCAACGACCACACTTCGCTCGCTGCCATTAAATACATTAACAATAATTGAATCCGAACTCAGATTGAACAATTTCAGTGTTCCGACAGGACTGGAAACGCGCAATTGAAAATCAGCCGGCTGCGAAGCGGCTTTGAATCGCTCGTGGTAATTCGGCCCTTCAAAAGTCAAAATATGATACCCATTTGGTGCGCCATCGCGCTGATCAGCAATCGGTATCCCTCGGACATCCTTCATGCCAGTCCACCAGGTACCGCACACTGCCACACAGACAATTTGATGAATCGGCGTTGTTCCTGACCAACCGAATTGCCTATCAAAAAAATTATGCTCCAGGGCATGCATGTGGCCTGCCAATACCAGCACTCTCTCCCGCCCTTTCAATACTTCAAATAGCGCCTCTCGGTCTACGACATTGATGCTGGCATCCGGCCCATAAACAGTGTACAAGGGAATGTGCATGGCCAGCACAATCAGCCGATCGTCCGGTACTAAACGAAGATCATTGCTAAGCCAGGCCAACTGTTTGGGGCCTATTTTGCCCTGATAGCGACTATAGCCTTGCTCATTTCTACCCAGATATTCCACATCGTCCAGAATAATGAAATGCACCTGGCCATAGTCAAATGAGTAATAGTTGGGGCCAAAATGGCGTTTGAAGGTCTCCAGAGCAAATCGGTCGTCTGTCGCATCATAATTTTCGTCATGATTGCCTGGAACATTGTAAAATGGGATGCCGATCTGCGAGACAATCTGGTTATAGCGTCCATAAAGTGATAGATCATCAAACACAATGTCGCCCAGAGTGATACCAAATTGAGCCGATGTACCGATCAGCTCCGCAACCACGTCATCTCGAATGTAGTCGATCTCCTGATAATTGCGGGGTTGAGGATCGGCAAAGACAATCACCTCGAAGGTATCTTTTTTGGCGACACGAATCAAAGGAAAATCCAGCGATGCTGGGAATCTCCCCGTTGGAGCTACGCCCTTGTACTTGAACTGCTGATCCGGAGAACCTTTGGGCTGATGCACATAATAAAATTGCGGCAGGTTCTGTTGATTCAGCGGCGCCATATAACCAGCAGGTTTGGTAATGAAAATGATTGCCTCATCAGAAATGGGTAAGCGATAATTGCCGTTCTCATCGGTCCGAACGACCTCCAGTTGGTTGGAGACGAGAACCCCAGGAATCCCTCGTTCGCCAGCATCAAATTTGAAGTTTTGGTTTGCATCTTCAAACACACGTCCCCTAACCTCTCGAGACCAGCTACAGGAAAGAAACACATAATTGATCATGCTAATGAAGAAAATAAAAAATGTCACACGAAGGCGTCTCATATTCCAGCTCCTATTTTTATAGGTCATAGTGAATTTTTTACATAGTTTTAATCTATTGCTGCCGAATTGTTCCCGCATCGACTTTAGCGATAAAAAAAAATCAACTACTGCCGCGTCCCTGACACCGGCGCAATGAATCCTAATGTCATTCCGATCGTCAAATTCTATGACGGTAGCACCAAACACTCATGTCATCCATTCGGACGAAAAATTGCTTGCAAGAATGATATTTTTATTCTAAATTCAAGCAGACAAGCATCATATTCGACAAATCATTTATTAAAGGATCACGCATGATGAAATCATCGGCTATTGCCCATTCCAATATTGCTTTGATAAAATATTGGGGGCGTTCACGGCGCCATAATCCAGCCTTGAATATCCCGTTGAATGACACGGTGAGCATGACCAAACTGGGACTAAACGAAGGCATCCAGCTTAAAACTCATACGACCATTGAATTTTCACCGGATTATGAGAGTGATTCAATTCTGGTCGGGGATGAGTTGATCAGCGGGCGCCATCAGGAACGTATCGTCCATCTGGTAGATCTATTGCGCCAGCAAGCCAGAATCAATGATCGCTTTCACATGGAAAGTCGAAACGATTTCCCAACGCAGGCAGGCTTGGCTTCATCGGCATCCGCTTTCGCTGCGCTAACCCTGGCGGCAGCGGCAGCTTTGGGTCTGAAGCTATCAAAGCGGGAGCTTTCGCAATATGCTCGTCTGGGATCAGGCTCCGCCGCTCGATCCATCCATGGCGGCTTTGTCTATTGCTATGCGGGCAGCAGCCATGAAACGGCCTATGCCGAGCAAATCTGCCCCGAAGACTGTTTTGATATGAATGCGGTAATAGCACTGGTCGACGACTCCAAGAAAGTCATTACCTCCGACGAAGGACATTATCTCGCCAGCACCAGTCCCTTTAACGATCTTCGCATTCAATATTCGCAGCAACAGGCGCTGGAGACAAGGCGGCTCATTCTGGAGAATAATTTCGAGGCCGTAGGCCAGATTGCCGAGACCAATTGTTTGTATATGCATACGGTGATGATGACTTCGCAACCGGCGCTTTTTTATTGGCAGCCAACGACTCTCCGAATCATCAAGACCATTCAAAAAATTAGGGAGCAAGGATTACGCTGCTATTTCACTATTGATGCAGGCCCCAATGTCCATTGCCTCTGCCGCAGCCAGAATATGACCGAGTTGCAGCGAATTGTGGAAAGCATTGAGGGCGTTAAGCGTACTATTTTGGTCAAGCCCGCGCCGGATGCTTATCTGACTGACGACCATTTGTTTTGATAGCACCATAAACCTGCAATTTTAGCAAAAACGATTAGGCTTTTTTTGCATGAAAATGATCAAATTATGTTCATGAACAATTGGGGATTAAAACTTTCACCTTTAAAATCGGATAATAATGTGGAAGAACGTGTGATTCTGGTTGACGAAAATGATCGGGAAATCGGCACTGAAGAAAAAATGACCGCCCATGAACGGGCACTGTTGCATCGGGCATTTTCCATTTTCATCCTCAATCACCAAGGCGAAATGTTGCTGCAACAGCGTGCCTGTGCCAAATACCACTCCGGCTGCCTCTGGACCAATGCCTGCTGCAGCCATCCACGGCCGGAAGAGCCAGTGAACACCGCCGCTCATCGACGATTACAGGAGGAGATGGGATTTGATACCGAACTTCAGCATGCCTTTCATTTCATTTACAAGGCCGAACTGGATCACGGCTTGACCGAACATGAATTCGATCATGTGTTCATCGGCCATTACGATGGAGTTATTACGCCCAATTCCGCGGAGGTGGATGGTTTTCGCTGGGTCGATTTGCTAACCCTGAAAAAGGAGCTGGCTGAACAGCCGGATCAGTTTACGATTTGGTTCCGAATTGCGATTGATCGAGTGCTGGAGTACATCGGTTATCAATCGAAACGATCCGTGTGATGTGATTGGGGCTATGGGATATGGAATTAGCCTATTGAGATTTACGCAACTGGTATTATGACTGTCGATCTCCTGGCATTATTCAAACGATTTTTGATAAGATTTATTGCCAGCAGTTCCAAGCCAGCATAACCGATAAGTTACTGCAGACAAAAAGAGAAAGGCACAAGAGTATGAAACGTCGCCTCTTTTTGTTGTTCGCCATGATCCTTGGCCAATGGCATTTTACTCCGATGGCTTTCGTTCAAGTCATCGAACCCTATGGCCTGCAAGGATTGAAGGTAACCGCCCTCGCCTATTACAACGATGCGCTGTATGCAGGAACCGATGGCGATGGTCTCTTTGTCCGAACATCAACGGACTCAAGTTGGACAGAACTGGGCTTAAAGGGCGTTCGGATTCGCGCAGTCTATCCCCATGATATCGGCCCGATCGGCTGGGGAATTACTGTTGGGGCTGAACCAACCTTCGATCAAGGCGATACGACACTGATTTACTGTTGGTCCAATTATCAACCCGCCTGGACGCCGTGTGGCAGCAAAATTGATCCGCCTCGTCCTGCAAAAATTTTATCACTGGATGGTTTCCCCGACCCCAGAATATGAGGCGAGACGTTCGCCGGCGGGTCCGGCGGAGTCTATCGAAAGTCACTAAATGGTCAAAATTGGGAGCGAGTTTTGCCTGCGCCCTGGGGATATGCTTATTGTATTCGTGTTGATCAGCGAAAAAATATTGTCTGGGCAGCCGGCGGTGAAACCTGCTCGTTTGTGCCATTGGTCGCTCGATCTGCGGATAAAGGCGAATCCTGGGATAGTTTTGTTTTGCCATTCATCGGTTCGAGCAATATCTGTTATTCCCTTGCGTTTCATCCTGATTTTCCGGACATCATCTATGCCGGCCTCGAACGGGCTGTAGTTCAATCCATTGATGGAGGAAAAAGTTGGAAATTTTCTGGACTCACCAATGTTCCGGTTAGATTTCAAAGCATTGCGGTGGATCTGCTGAATCGAGATCATATCTATGCTGGTGGTTCGATTCTGCTTGGTCACAAGAGTTTTCCTTTATGGGAAAGTTTTGATCGTGGCAGCAACTGGCGGCCGGTTGAAGCGGCTCCTGATATTCATTCGCTGGCTTCCGATCCTAATAACTCTGGTGTCATGTATTTAGCAAGCTCTGATGGCGTCTGGCGCTACGAAAGCAAACCGCCATCTTTAGTCACCTATTTTCCTTTGCAGATCGGAAACTGGTGGACGTTCTCCAGATCATTAACTGAATCGGTCGTCGACACGATTAGAATCAAAGATACCCTGTTCTATAAGTTCGATCAATATCGCCATTTCCCCAATGCCTTACTGCGCATGACTGGCGACAATAAGCTACTATTAAGGGACAATACTCAGGAACAGCTCTGGCTGGATTTTTCTGCAGCAATTGGCGATAGCTGGAAAATCACCACGCCACTGGCTGAATGGGCCGTTCACCTTGAGAGCAAATCCGATACTGTCATCGTCCCAGCAGGCACTTTCACCAATTGCTATCGCTTCTGGTTTCAATTCAATGGCGCTGATAATGATTGGGTCGAATGGTATGCGCCTGGCGTGGGCCCAGTGAAACGGATTCTCTATGGCATTGCGATGATCGAATATCCGCTAACATCTGCTTACGTGAATGGGTTGCATCTGCCAACGGAAATCGAAAAGACTCCAGAATCCAATTTGCCCGAACAATTCTATCTCTATCCGAACTATCCCAATCCATTTAATGCAATGACGACTATCTCCTTCGACTTACCTTTTTCGAGCGACGTGACACTGGAAATTTATAATATCATGGGTAAAAAGGTACGCACGTTATTGGCTGACCAGAAACCAGCAGGTCATTTTGAAGTTCAATGGGATGGAACAGATGAGTCGAAGCAGTCGGTTGCCAGCGGGATTTATTTCTGCAGGCTGTCAGCGACTAAATCATCCCGACAGCCAGTCACCTTAGTGAACAAATTATTGCTGCTACGCTGAAGCTAAATCGAGCCTTTAATATAAATCTGCTCGGAAAACACTCGATCATATTCGAAAAAATGAAAGGAGACCAGTCATGAGCATCAAAATCTATTTGTTTGCCATTTTTGCATCTCTCATTTTGTTAGGATGCGAAAAATCGCCCACCAAACATGAGCCTCAGGTCATCGACGTCAGTCATTTCACAATCCACAACTATCCTCGAGTGGACGGATCGACATCAGCGCATCCGCTACAAATCGTCATGGCCTGCTATATTTTGGGAGTGCAATTTAAATGGTACGATGCCCCAGATGGCACTCGGCGTATCTATCCCGATTATTCCGATACCACGAAAAATGAAATCTATGATTTCATCTACCGCATTCAGCATCATGGCACCCATGAGGCTTACGTCAGTCTTATCGATGATAGCACAGATGTGATCCTGGTTGCTCGAGCGCCCTCGGCAGATGAATTCGCTTTGGCACAAAAAAAGAAGGTGGAGCTGGTAGTGAAAGATGTAGCGTTAGATGCCTTTGTGTTCATTTTGAACGTCGCCAATCCTGTGGACAATCTCACCCTGGATCAAATTCGAGGGATTTACACCGGCAGCATCACCAACTGGCAGGATGTCGGCGGTTCCAATTCCCCAATCAACGCCTATCAACGTGATCCCAATTCAGGCAGCCAGGAACTGATGGAGGCACTGGTGATGAAAGGCTTGAAAATGGTCGATGCACCCACCATGGTGCTGGAGACCATGATTTCGATCATCAATCGGGTGGAGTTCGATCCCTGGAGCATCGGGTATACCGTCTATTATTACGAAGAATTCATGGCGAAGCGCGATGCGATCAAGCTGTGCGGCGTGAACGGCATCAAGCCGAATTATGAGAACATTTACCATCGGCAATATGAATTAACCGCGCCCGTCTACGCCGTTATCCGATCGAATTTGGATAAAACCAGCAATGCCTACTTACTCTGGCAGTGGATGACGACTGAAATTGGTCAACAGGTTGTTGCCTCCAGCGGATATATCCCAGCACAATGACAGCATTTCATCAACAGCCACCTCTTGCTCAATCATCTCCATCATTTTGATGAGG
>JAPDQM010000092.1:0-15886 GCA_034505795.1 Candidatus Zhuqueibacterota bacterium | reverse complement strand
TCTGAATAACCTCATCCTGAACCGAAGCCGCTTGCTTCGAAATTACAATTTTGCCAATATTTTTCCGTTGAGCCATGAACCGAAAAGCCTGAATGGCATCCTGAAAAGCAAACACCGTAGCAGGGATTGGCTTGAGTCGCCCTGATTCGAAGTGACTCAAAAGCTCCTGAAATAGCTCTCGAACCTGAGCAGGCCTGTCTTTGGCAATGCGCAACAAATCCACGGCAAAATAGGATAGATTCTTTCGGAATGGATAGAGATCCAGCAAGCCATGCGAATAGATGTCGGTCTTGCCGATTTCGACGAAACGACCGTAATCTGCCAAAACCGACAGGCTTCTAGGAATAGCTTCGCCCGACAGCGAGTTGAGCACCACATCGACGCCAGTACCATTGGTGTCGGCCAAAATTTGATCGGCAAAATCCAAAGTTCGGGAATCCATTACATATTTGATCCCCAGGGATTTGAGATATGCTCGCTTGTCTTCGCTGCCAGCAGTAGCAAAAATTTCCGCCCCGATCATCCGGGCAATTTGGATCGCCGACAGCCCCACGCCACCAGCACCAGCATGGATCAAAATTTTCTCTCCCTGACGCAGACGGGCTTGATGAACGATCCCATAATAGGCGGTCAAGAAAGTAACAGGAATGGTCGCCGCTTCTTCAAACGAGATCGTTTTTGGTTTTCGAACCAGCAGATCGGCCAAGGTAACTGCATAATTGCCGAAACTCGCCGGCGCTAATCCCATCACCTCATCGCCAACCTTCAAGTCTGTCACCTCGGGCGAAATTCGGGAAATGACGCCCGAACATTCTGCTCCTAATGGAATCGCCTCCCCGGGCAACAATCCCAGGGCATTCATCACATCCATAAAATTCAAGCCAGTGGCATACACTTCAATCTCGACCTGCTTGCCAACAAGATTTGGTCGAGCAACGGATTTGAATTGGAGGCCATCCAGCGTCCCGGGTGCGCCGACCTCTAAACGAAACGCTTCCGAATTGGGCGCAGTCAGTTTTTTGGATGTCCCAATGCTTTCCGCTTCCAATTGCGACAACCTATCGGACGAGAGATGCAATAATCGGGCAACCAATCGTGTTTGATTTCGGAACATCACCTGGTCTTCTCGATCGAGATAAAGAAATTCAGGCATGAGCAAGCTCAAGGATTCCTCTTTCGAGCCGTCATCCAGATCGAGCAACTTGCATTTTAGCTCAGGATGTTCCTGGGCGATCACCCGGCCCAATCCCCAGATAGTTGACTGGGAGATCGATAAATTTTGATTATTCGAAGTATGCGCCTGGGCATTCTGCGTCAGCAGATAAAGTTGTGGCATCTCCTGCCAACTCATCTTGCTGATGCCTCGCACCAGGGCAGAGATACTGCCAGTAATCAGCGATTGATCAGCCGACAGAGAACTGATGGTCAGTTCCGAGGATTGCGTGCTATTGAGCCCCCAGAGATAAACAATGCCGGCACATTTCGCTGATTCACCAAATACAGCGCCGAACAAGCGTTCATAGTGCTCTATGTCAGCAGGCTGAATCTGATAGGTCTGATTGTCAAGGGAACGGAAATCATTCCCTGCTTGAACAATCACACAGTTCTTCCCTTTTGCCTGTAATTCGGCGGCGATGCGATGGCCAAAATTCGCCTGATCATTAAATATCAGCCAGTCACCCTGGCGACGATTGACCTGATTGTGGTCGATCGCTTTTTCATCCCAAACAACCTCATAGAACCATTGGGTCAGGTCTGCTGACTTCTGCTTGCCCAGCCGCTGTAGTTTTAAACCTTCAATTTGAAGGACAATCTCACCAGCTTCATCATAGATAATCACATCGCTCTTTAAAGATAACGGACTGGGTTCGTCAATCGGATGGACTCGGGTGTAACTCCATTGCGGCCGACGCTGCAATTGAAGATTGGTGATTTTTTCAAATCCGATGGGCAAATACACGTCAGCCTGATCGCCATCCATTTCAAAGGGTAGCGCATTGGATAGCACCTGCAGGCCAGCATCAAGCAGCGCTGGATGGAACATATAATCGTTTATTTCAGATTCGATTGCAGCAGTTGGCTGTAATTTTCCCAATGCTTCGCTTTCACCCTTCCAGAGTTCGGCGATCCCCTGGAAACTTTCGCCATAGTTGAGATGATGTTCGAACAATTGCTGATAATGTGTTTCAACGCTGACTGAATTGCGGCATCGTTGTTGGATGTTCGCCAGCGAATCATGGCCATTCGAATCAGCATTAGCCTGTCGCACTGTTCCTTCGGCATGGAGCAGCCATAAGGATTTTTGAGCCGAAGCACCATCAGCCAGGCTATAGACCTGAAATGTGGCTGCTCCGTTCGTGCTTGGCGACAGCACAAATTGGATCACCTGATTTTGATTTTCATTTAAAAATAGTGCCCGCTGCAACGAGACATTTTCAATGATAAATGGCTTGCCTTGAAAAATTTTATTCGAGGCAGCAAATGCCATTTCCAGGTAAGCCGTAGCCGGCAGCACGATGGAATCCTGAACTTTATGGTCGATCAGAAATGGTAGGGAATTGGTATTGATTACATTCTCCCAGACCTGCTTGCCAGCTAACAGCGGTGACGATCGCTGTGATCCTAATAACGGATGAAAATCAGATCCATCGGTGGCGAACTGATCCAATAGTCTCGAAGGTTTTGCTTTTTTCTTTTCCTTGCCATCGTCGAACCAATAGCGTTCTCGCTGCCAGGGGAACGTAGGTAGTGACACCACCTGGCCACCTTCAGGGTAGAATCGCTCCCATCGAATCGGAAAGCCTATGGTAAAGAGTTTTCCTGCCGCCGACAGCATCGTGGCCATCTCTTCTTCTTCTCGCTTCAAGGAATGCACCACCGTTCCCTTTTTACCCAGATGAACCAATTCACTCTGGATCGAATTGGTAAGGGTTGGATGGGGATTCAATTCCAGGAAAACCCCAAAACCATCATGCACCAATTGATCGATGGCCGTAGCAAATCGAACCGGCTCCCGTAAGTTGCGACCCCAGTAGGTTGGATTCAGATCAATGCCATTCAGAACTCTACCTGCGACAGTCGAATAGAACGGAATATTTCCCGCTTGCGGCTGAATGTCTTTCAAAATGTCCATCAGCTCATATTTCAAATGCTCCACCTGCGGATTGTGCGAAGCCACATCCACTCGCAACAGGCGGCAGAATATCTGCTTTTGCTCCAGCCCGGCTACCACTTGCTCCACAGCCTGGGGCTCTCCAGACAGAACAATCGATTTGGGGCCAGCAATGACTGCGATGGAAATTTTATCTTCGAGACCTTTGATCGCCTGTTCCGCTTCTGCCAGGGAGAGCTCTACCACTGCCATCTTCCCCTGCCCCGCAACGGTCTTTAGCAATCGACTGCGATGGAAAATAACCTTGATCGCATCTTCGAGATTCAAAACGCCAGCCACATAAGCCGCCGCCACTTCACCCATGCTGTGGCCTACCACCGCATCGGGTTCAATGCCCCAGGATCGCCACAGATTTGCCAGCGCAATCTGAATGGCAAATAGCGCCGGCTGAATGATGTCAATTCGATCCAGTTGCGACTCGGATTCGCTGGCAGTGAATTGATGGATCAGCGACCAATCCGCATATTGACTGATAATTCGATCGCAGGCCTCGATGGTCTGGCGAAATACCGGCTGCGATTGCATCAGTTCATGCCCCATCGCCCACCATTGCGCACCCTGGCCTGGAAAAACAAATACCACCCTTTCTCGATTACCGGCGTGCGCTGTTCCCCTGGCGATGGTCGGCAACGATTCATCCCGCAGCGCAGCATCCAGATGTTCCAGAAGTTCTTGTTGAGAATGAATGACAAAAGCCATCCGATTGTCATAATGGGTTCGCCGCAGCGATGCTGTATAGCAAATATCCCCGAGCGAAATATCGTTACCATTTTCGGCCAGGTAATTCAGGTACGACGTCGCCAGGTCCTTCAACGCCTCATCACTATGGGCTGAAAGTGGCAACAAAAAGGCTTCCGTTCGTGCCGTCTCGCCTTTACTCTGTTTTTCGATTTTGGGCGACTCCGTAATGACCACATGGCAGTTCGTTCCACCAAAGCCAAGCGAGGTGATTCCCGCAATCAACGGCTCGTCTTTCACTGGCCACTCACCCAACTCGCGCTGCACCACGACCGGTAGTTCGTCAAACGGAATAAAAGGATTGGGCTGTTTATAATGCAGGCTCGGTGGTAATTGTCGATGATGCACGGAAAGGGCCACCTTGATCAACGCCGCGACCCCAGCCGCAGCCTCCAGATGTCCGATATTGGATTTCACTGATCCGATAGCGCATTTTCGATCTTCAGGCCGGCCCTGAGCAATAACGGATCCCAGGGCACGGACTTCAATGGGATCGCCCAACTTGGTGCCGGTGCCGTGCGCTTCGACATATTGGACTAAGCCGGGAGAAATTCCGGCATTTTTGTATGCCTCCTGGATCACGGCTTCCTGCGCCTGCCGATTGGGAGCCATGAGGCCGTTGCTGCGGCCATCACTATTTACCGCGCTGCCTCGAATCACGGCATAGATACGATCGCCATCGGCAATTGCTTTGGACAGCGGCTTCAAAACCACTGCACCAGCGCCCTCACCTCGCACATAGCCATCCGCATCGGCATCAAACGTCTTGCAGCGGCCGGTGGGTGACATGACTGTCGCCTGCGAGAAATTGATGGTCACTTCGGGCGAAAGCATCAGATTTACCCCGCCGGCAATGGCCATGTCGCACTCGCCTTTACGCAGACTATTGCATGCCAGATGGACGGCCACCAGTGAAGACGAACAGGCAGTATCGAGCGCCACACTGGGTCCTTTTAAATCGAACAGATAGGAAAGCCGATTGGCCGCAATGCTGAACGCATTGCCCGTGCCCACATAAGGCGTGATATCTTCAAAGTTGCCTAATTGCAATCGAGAATAATCGTAGCTGCTGATGCCGATAAAAACACCTGTTTGGCTACCAGCGAGTTGCTGCGCAGTTTTGCCGGCATCTTCCAGCGCTTCCCAGGTAACCTCGGATAGAATTCGTTGCTGCGGATCCATGTCCGCGGCTTCTTTGGCAGAAATACCAAAAAATAGAGCATCAAATTTATCGACATCTTCGATGAACCCGCCCCATTTGGTGTACATTTTCCCTGGCGTCATGGGAGTGGGGTCATAAAACCGTTCCAGATCCCATCGATCTTTGGGCACTTCGGAAATAGCATCGACGCCATGAACGAGCAAATCCCAGAACTGCTGGGGATTTTTCGCACCCGGGAAACGACATCCCAGGCCGATAATAGCGATTGGCTCGGAGTCAGAAATTTTCGGTGTTGATTTTTCGGCCGTCACTGTCGTTTCGGCTTTTTCTTCTGCCAAAAACGTTGCTAAAGATTCGATGGTGGGATAATCCCACACCAGAGTAGGCGACAGCTTCCGTCCCAGCCATTCCTCCAGATCGCCTGCCAGGCCCACGGCTTGAGCCGAGTCCAACCCAAAACTGACAAACGGCTCATGAATGTCGATTTCGCCTGGATCAAGCTCCAGATTCTCGGCAATTTTGGCCACCAACCAGGATTCGATAGCTGCGATATCCGAGCTTTTCTTTTTCGGTGCAATAGGTAATGCTTCTTTTTCTGCTGTCGTTGTAATCGCTGGTTCAACTTCCAATGATGGCTCTTTGGAAATATCCGTTTGAATGTGGCCACTGGCTCGCCACTCAGCCACCACCTGCAGCTTGCCCTCCAGGAATTCATTTTTGGTAGCACGGCGTTGAATCTTGCCGCTCGACGTTTTGGAAATGGTTCGTGGCTTGATCAATACCACTGCATAAGCTTGCAACTCATGCGCTTCGGTCACGCTGCGACGAATGGCGCCAATTACCTCCTCGGCATCAAGCTTTTTGGGATTGCGGACCTCGACCACGATAATCAGCCGCTCCTGATCTTCTACATCAGCAGAGAAAACCGCACTACATCCAGGACGCAAATTGGGATGCGAATTCTCCACCGTAAATTCGATGTCCTGGGGATAATGATTTCTACCCCGAATGATGATCAGGTCTTTGATACGGCCGGTGATGAACAGCTCTCCTTCCTTCAAATAACCCAGATCGCCGGTTCGCAGAAAATATCTTCCTTCCTTAGCTTTAATCTGCGCGCGAAATGTGGCCTGAGTCTCCTCCGGTCGATTATAATAACCTTTGGCAACGCTGGTGCCAGAAATCCAGATTTCGCCGATCTCATTCGGCTGGCATTCTTCAAATGTTTCGGGATTAACGATGGCAATGATCTGATCGCCGTAGGTATGGCCGCAGCCCACGGCAGGCTGGCGATCGTTTTCATCTGGCGTTGCTTCAATGAAGCGATTGTTTTTCAATTCGGATTTTTTGATATTTAAAATAACCGGTGGGTCGGCGTTATAGCCGCCAGAGACAAATAATGTCGCCTCGGCCAGGCCATAGCAGGGATAAAATGCCTCTCGTTTAAAACCGCAGGGTTGAAAAGTCTCAGTGAAGCGATCAATAGTTTCGGGCCGAACCGGCTCAGCGCCGCTGAAGGCCACTTTCCAGTGGCCGAGGGATAATTTTGCTTTCTGTTCTGGCGTGACTTTGCGAGCGCAGAGATCATACGCAAAATTTGGTCCACCACTGATCACCTGTGCATCCTTGATTCGGGAAATCGTATTCAGCCACCGCAATGGTCGCTGAAGAAAATCAATCGGTGACATCAAAGTGCAGGCTAAACCTCCATATAATGGTTGCAATACGCCACCGATTAAGCCCATATCATGATAAATCGGGAGCCAGATGACACCCTCGCATTCTGGAGTAATGCCGAATCCTTCATGAATCAAAGCCAGATTATAAAGCAAATTCTCGTGACTCAGCATCACCCCGCGAGGTATGCCGGTTGAGCCAGATGTATATTGAAGGAAAGCCAGAGTATCTTTATCAATCCTGGGTTCTTGCCACTCCTCAGCAGCATCATTTTTAATATCCTCAGTTGAGAGCCATCGGAGGTCGCTCAGGTCTTTGGCATTTAAAACAGCGGCACGTTGCGAGAGGAAATTACCAAGGCTGCTACCAAATTTTTTGAAGAAAGGTACTTTTTCGAGAGAGTCAGTTACTTTGGAGCCGACTCTCATGATTTTGATCATAGAGAGAATCGAGTCGTTGGTCAAAGCCAGCGCCGCCTGGGCATCTCGGGCAATAGCTTGCAACCGCGGAAGGGTTCGGTTCAGCCGGGTGGGATCGGGTGGGTAAGCCGGCACCGCAGTTACGCCGGCATAGAGACAGCCAAAAAAGGCCGTGACGTATTCAATACCCGGCGGATAGATGAGTAGAGCTCGTTCACCTGCCGCACCCAGCGATTGCAGCCAGGCGCCAATGGCCCTTGCTCGACGATCCAAATCTGCATAAGTCACCAGGATGTTTTTCTCTTCGCCATCCTGCAAATAGGTATATGCCCGATGATTTGAAAAATTCTCTGCGCGCCAGCGGAGCAATGCCACCAGCGTCGCTGGTTCAAAATTTGTACCGCCAAAAACCTTTGAATGAATCGACATATTAGACCCCTTATTACAAAAATGCATCTCATCGCCTTGCATTTTTTCCGCAATGATAATTAACTACCATAATAGATATTAGTTTCAATATATCAGCAAATTTATTTAATAAAATAAACTTAATTGCCTTCCTAAATCATTCAGCACTATAGCTCATTTTTAAAATATCATAATACTTTCCATCACAAAGTAAAACATTTTGCTGGATGCTTTCTACTTGAAAACCGAGTTCCTCATTCATTCTGATATTGCGAAGATTGGTCTCAAGAGTTGTTAAATAAATTTTTTTTAAACCAAGCGTGGCAATTCCATATTTCATCCAGAGTTTGGTAGCCTCCTTCGCGTAGCCCTGGCCTCTGTCATGTGGTTCACCAATTAATTTCCGTAATTCTGCCTGTCGCTGAATCTGGTCATAATCTAAAAAAGCCACTATGCCGATTGGGATGACAGGCATCGTTTTCAACAAAATAATGCCAAACAAATTTTTTTCATTTTTAAACATTAGGTCCATCGCTAATGGCTGGGAGCTGATTCTAGACAGCAAAAACTCTTTTCCCCCATCATTGGCTACCCACCTCTCTACAACCGTTCTATCGGTATCTTCAACAAAAGCTCTGACTATGACTTGATCACCTTCGAGAGGCAAATCATTTTTTTCCTCGACGTAACTGGCGATTGGTTTATCTAGTTCAAACGATTCAACACCGTTCTTCAACGACATATCTAACAAGTAATTTACGAATCGCAAATAATCCACCTGTCGAAAGCCGTAGCGAATTGTTTCTTTATAAAAAGTGCGAGCAAGGGTCTCAATTGTTGCATTTGGAATTGAGTCAGAAGAATTTTTCATGCTGAACCTCGCTTTTTATTTGCTCATTCACTTACCCGCCACTGCACATCTTTCAATCAAAACGTTTAGTTGGATGAATTAACATTTTACCTTTGCAATGACAGCATCCAAAACACAAATCGAGATAAAAATAATTTAGCACCAATATTACCTCAGCAAAATAAAAAAAATTAGCCCGAACAGCAGTAAAGTTTTTCATCAGTAAAAGCAGTGTTCCATTTTTGCAATAATGATAGTCAAAAAAGCTGTGTCAAGACCAAAAAGAGCACCAAGGGTCAATTTGGAAGGCAAGAATGATTTGCCTTAAACGTCTGGTCGAAAGCGGACGCTGATTTAGTTTGGATTTGCTGCTTAATTAATAGAACCAACAATCATAAAATGCGGAACAATCACTAACCCTCATTATCAAAATTTTAGATCATCTGTTAGCTCATCCTATAAATAAATCATCATGAGTAAATATCCAAACATCGTTTTTCGCCAAACAACCCCTCCTGCCTGGTCAAATTCAAAATATTTTTTTGATGCTCATTTATCAAAAAGGATTCGCTTGATCAAATCAAAATCGTAGACGAATGATTACTATTTTGAAATTGGATGCTAACAGGATGTTGAGACAAAAAATGCTTTTGCTCGAACGGAGACTAATTAACATTTTTATGATCATCAAAGCTTAATAATTTGAGCTAAGAATGGGTGATGAGCATTTGCCAGGTGTTGCATTATTCTTTTGATTCGAGTGGAACACACTTCAAATATATAACCGAAATTCTTTTCAAGGTGAATTTTCATTCGAGTCATAAGCCGCTAATTTCAAGAAGAAATAAAGAACTAACTGCTCTAAAAATTTAGAAAAATCTTTCCAAATTTTTACGCAAATGCAAACAGTAGCAAGTAAGATCAGATTAGAAAATTAGCTTCAATAATTGGCTTTCAAATATATAGTTGGGTTGATGACAGCATGTTCGAATGGACAATGCGAAGGCAACAATTCGTAATCAGATTTAAAATATTTTTCTGCGCTTTATAATATATATATTTTTGTTTTTTAAATATGTTATATAAATTAAACCTTATTAGAATCAATTTATCATAATAATTAAAATTAAATATTGAATAAAAAATGTATTGACATTTTAATTATAAATGATTATCTTGATGCAGATTTTTTATTTAATATTATTAATATAGTTCGGGGGAATTTATTTATATTAATATGATTTAATGATATTTATGTTACTATTGATTTGATGCTTATAATTCATCTCGAGTTCTTTTCAGGACTACAATTAATTTAGGATAACTCCAAATTATAAGCAAAATATCTCCCAGTCCCCCAACTTTTGCGAATCAATTTTTATTATAATTAAATCACATCTTCGCTTCTAACCAACCTCGCCTATGGAAAGGAGGTGAATGCTCGGCAGTAGGAGGCAAAGACTTTAGTCTGCTAATTCACAGTAGTTCAAAGCATGGTCAATCAAAATGTTGGAGGATCTATGACAAAAAAAATTCTGCTATTATTACTCGCATTGACCATCTCCATCGCTTTTTCAGTGAATGCGGTTGAAAAACCAAAATCTGTTAAAGAATTAACTGAGAAAGCTGAGAACATCATCATTGGCAAAATCGCCAAACAAACGTCGGAGTGGGATAAGTCGCATACCAAGATTTACACCACCATTACTATCGATGTGGATGAATACCTCAAAGGGGATGATGGGCGAAAGAGCCAAACCGTCCGAATCCCTGGTGGGAAGGTCGGCGACATGAGCTTGAAGGTAATCGGGGCGCCCACCTTTGAAACCGGAGAAAAAGCCTTGCTATTTTTGGGCTCCCAGGACAAGAATGGTAAGGAAAAAACTATTCTTGGATGGAATAAAAACCGGGCTTCTTCTGTTGGGCCAGACGATGCCATTCCATTGGTCAAAAAGCAAGTATTAAATCTGTTAGGGAAAAAGGAAAAGAAAAGCGTCGAGAAATTGCAGTTCCCGGATCCCACTCGACTGACAGATAGAGCCAAGAAATTCCGACCTCAGCTCGGCAATTTCGTGGAACCGCAAACCGAAGGCGAATGGGGCTGGAAATGTGTCTGGGGAGACAATTTCGAAGGCGAATTCCCTGGCACCGATTGGACTCTGGCCAGAAATGCCAATCCAGGCGTAAACAATGGGTACACCTGGGGCCAGACTTCGTATAATCCCTACGATGGTGATTATGCAGTTTGGTGCGCCGAAACCAATTTGATCCCTGGCAATCCGGATCTTTCCGCCGGTGTGGATAACTATCCGAATAATTCACAAGCGTGGATGGTCGCAGGACCATTTGACCTGAGCGATGTTTATTCGGCTAAGTTGAGCTTTAAGATTGATCAGACCGTGGAGCCATTTCGCAATGTGCCGCCGGCAGATCAAAATGCGGAAGGCCCGGTGGATTGGAGTGCGGTCGGTTTTTCCATTGACGGTGTTTGGTTTTATTTAGGCCCGGATTTTCAATTTTTCTATACGTCGACCGGTGGCTATATTCATTATGAAATCAACATCGAAGAAGTGATCGGACCGCTATGGGACAAGGATCAGGTCTGGATTTGCTTTATCTTCTTCAGCGACTACCAGATTGGCGATCGCGGTACGTGGATCGACAATGTAAAGCTGAAAAAATATCTGCCAACCGGAACCCATCCAACTATCACGTCGGTTCAACCCATGAAACAGTCAGCAGGGACCGGCAAGAGCATTAAAATCTTTGGCACCAATTTCGGTGAGTTCAACAGCGGCTATAACGCCGAGACCAAATTCGAATTTTTCGGCGGCTTTTATTGGTGGGGCGACACCATCTGGGTGCCAGCGACGAATTTCTCGCATTGGAGCGATTCCAAAGTCATTTGCGAGGTACCTGCTGGCGCCAGTAGTGGTGTATTGCGTGCTCGTCGGCCGCTGGAAGGCGTGGCTTACCATGATTTCAATGTCTCGTTTGGTTATATCGGCAACAAGTGGAAAGCTGGCGTGGGCAATGCAGGAGGTACCGTCTATCCTATTGTGCCTTTCAAGGTTAATCCATTTAGTTGCGATTTCTATAATCCATCACAATTCCTGGCGGATATCGTTCATAGCGCCAATACCTGGAACACCGAAGCCCAGGCGTTGATTCAACTGGAATTTGCCGGTGTTTCCAACGTTTCCGACGCGCAATTGGATGGGGAAAACACGGTCCTATTCGATGAAATTTATGATGGATATCCTTCTCCCAGTTTGACCTATTTATGGGTCAATGGATCAGGGGATATCGTCGAAGCGGACATCGTGCTTAATAAGCTTTATCCCTGGTGCTCGGATCCTGCATCCGCATCATCGCCCTATTCACTGGTGACTGCCAATTTCGCAACGAATGAATTTGGCAATTTCTGCGGGTTAACTGATTTGTACGGCGTGGCCGACAAGGAAAAAACCATGGCCGGTTTCTGGGGTGATGACTATTTAGAGGATATCTTCCTGGATCAACACGCCATCGACCTGCATCCAGAGGATATCGAAGGGTTGGAATGGATCTATGGCAAGGGCTGCATTGTCGATTTCAAAGCGGAACCGGCGCTCGGCATTAGCCCACTGACAGTTCATTTCAACAATCAGACAGTCAGCAAACTCCCCATTGCCAGTTATCTCTGGGATTTTGGCAATGGCAAGACCAGCACCGAGCAAAATCCGACCTGCGTGTATGAAGCCGAAAATGAAGCTTCGTTCCATGTCACCTTGACGGTGACCGATGTCGCTGGTCATACTACTTCCGGCAAAATCGAAAACGCAATTCAATTGAATCGACGGCTGGCGGCGGGAATTTTAGCCGATCCGACAGTTGGTTTTGGGCCGTTGACGGTGCAATTTGTCAATCGCACCATTGGCAATGCCGAAAAGTACCTCTGGGATTTCGGCGATGGTACGACCAGCACCGAAAAGAATCCAACTCATACCTATACTGAGCCAGGTCGTTATTCCGTCAGTCTCACTTCTTCGGGACCCGATGGCTCCAACACCGAGGCAGTCGCCGGCTTGATCGAGGTCTATGATGATATGGAACATCTGGGATTAACCTATCTCAAGTTGGTCGATGCCACTGGAGAGACCTGGAGTGGTGAAGGCTGGGACAATGCGGTCGACCAAAATACCTTCCATCATTGGGCCACCACCAATGTTCGCGGGGATCATCCCTGGGCGGTGTTCACTTTTGATGATGGCTTTGCACGAAAAGTCAGTAAAGTTCGCATGCTGAACGACACCGGTGTTGAGGGCAAAGAGGCTGACTTCGTAAAAGCTTTCACGGTGTTGATCTCCATGGACGGACAGAATTTCACCGAGGTCGGTACTTTCCGCAAAACCTCAGGCAACTGGGAAGAATTTACATTCGAACCGGTGGAAGCGTTGTTTGTGAAATTGACCTGTGAGTCCGGTAACTCCCAGTGGCAACAAATCGGCGAGTTCGAAGTCTATGAGCAGATTTCAGTGCCCGATATTGCCGGCTCCATCATCACGGCTTCGTCGTCACATATTGCCAACGGCTATGATGCCTCTACGGTTCAAATCTACCTGGCCGATGCCAATGGCAATCCAGTGGCTGGATTGTCGCCCTCCTATTTCCGGCTCAGTGCTACTGGCACGCAGAATATGTATAGCCTGGTGACAGAAACCGAGCAACCCGGAGTTTATGTTGGGGCATTGAGTTCATTAACACCCGAGGACAAAACGGTTGCCGTCCGAATTGGTGGGACCCGGCTGGCGTCATCCTCGCTAACCACAGCCACTCCCGTTATGGTGAAATTTACCGAACCCGAATTGACCAAGGAAACGCTGGTGGTCGATGATGGCTCACAAACCTGGCGTGGGGAAGGCTGGGATAAAGCAGTCGATGGCAATGTGAATACCCAGGTCGCTGCTATTAACAAGTATAGTGGTTGCTACGGTATTTATAAATTTGCCGATGACGGTGAGCGTGCAATTCTCAAGGTCCGTCTCTTTAGAGGAACAGGCAATGGCTATCCTCAGCAATTGGTAAAAGAATATCGGGTTTCCACCTCGACCGATGGCACTAATTTTAAGGAGTTGTTCAAAAAATCAACCAGTGCCACCGATTGGGAAGAGAAGCTAACCGTGCCGGTGATGGCGAAATACATTAAACTCGAACTGTTGGATTCGGATGACAACTATCGTGCCCTTTCTGAGTTCGAGGTGTACACAACACCATTGATCGGCGCTGGTCCGAATGCATTTGCCAGGGCTGCTTTTGATGCTAACAAGAAAGCGATCCCAACCAAATACGCTCTCGGCCAGAACTATCCGAACCCATTCAATCCTGAAACCATGATCACATTCGATCTCCCAGAACAGGCCAAGGTCAGCCTCCAGGTTTATAACCTGATGGGGCAGACCATTCGTACGCTGGTGAACGAAAATAAGCCTGCTGGCAGCTATCGAATTCAGTGGGATGGCAAGGATGACCATGGCAAGGCGGTTGCCAGTGGCGTGTATTTCTACCAAATCAAGGCTATCGGCAACACCAAAACATTCTCGCAGAAGATGAAAATGATGCTGGTAAGATAGCCTAAAGTTAGGCTGTAAATTCAACCGGATGAGGAAGACCTTCGACCTCATCCGGTTTTTTATTGCCATTCGATCGTCTAATCCAATTATTCAGTCGGCCAAGCTTCACTAAATTGCTAAGGATCTTTCTGCTTTTCGATTATTTTAGCGCTTGACAAAATGCGGTATTCTCCTTAAATTTGCCTACCAAGATTCACATTTCAAATCATCAAAAAAATTATTCCCAATTTAATCAGCATAATTTTAATATGGGGAATTTTATGAACAGCATGTGGTTCGGGGAATTCAGTCAGGATTGAATAATGAATGCATCAGATTACAAATGCAGAGGTGAAAGATGAAAATCGGACTAATTGGCACTGGACTCATGGGCGGCGCGATGGCGAAAAAACTGGCTGCTGGTGAGCATGAAGTGCTGGTTTACAATCGTACTAGAGAAAGAGCATTGCCGCTGCAAAATTTGGGCATACGAATTGCGTCTTCCGCGTTGGAAGTCATCCAATCTTCCGACTATACAATTTTGATGCTGGCTGATTATTCTGCCATTTGCGAAACGCTTTTTCAGTCAAAGACAATAGCCAATTGGTCCGGCAAAACCATCATTCAAATGGGTACCATTGCCCCAACTGAAAGCCTGGCCCTGCAACGACAAATATCGGCTACGGGCGGTACTTATCTGGAAGCGCCGGTGCTCGGCAGCATTGCTGAGGTGAATGCCGGACGGCTGATCGTGATGGTCGGTGGCGACGCGAATCAATTTGAACGCTGCCAGAGCCTATTCGCCAATTTCACCGAGAAACCATTACTGGTAGGACCGGTAGGAACAGCGGCCGCGCTAAAATTGGCGCTAAATCAACTCATTGCATCTTTGACAATCGCATTCAGCTTGAGCCTGAGCTATGTTCAGCGTTCTGGTGTCAGTGTTGAATTGTTCATGGACATCCTCCGGCAAAGTGCGTTGCACGCGCCGACTTTTGACAAGAAGCTCTCTCGAATGCTCTCCCGGAATTTCTCTAATCCCAATTTCCCGACAAAGCATTTGCTAAAAGATATTGATTTGATCTTAAATGCAATTACTGAAGCTGGCCTCGAAACAGCCGGGCTTCTGGGAGTGCGATCTGTGATTGCCAAGGCCATTCAAATGGGCGAAGGGGATAGCGATTACTCTGCTATCTACAATGCGATCAATCCTGCGTAGCAGCCAGGTAATCTGGCTGCTTTTCGCAGTCATGGGCTATCTATCGCCGGAACCAGTCCAGCAAATTGGAAAATTAACCCCCATTTTAATTGAGCAGATGTCAGATCGCCATCCTCATTTGGCAGCCATTCACCAGATGGTTTTATTCGGAAGAGGAACAATTGCCCAAGAACCATCATCGTTTTTTGATAACTATTTGCTGGCCTGAGTATAAAACATTCTGATCAGATTCAACGCACAGCTCGATCCCAATGCCATGTCTAGCTTTAACCCATATAATTCGAAATTCTCGCTGCTGCAGCATGCCCGGAAATTCGCCCTTCCGTCTGCCAATCGTCAAAGTTTGAGTTTTTTCATTCCAGAGAATTGGAATGGTAGCGTAGATTCCTTTCTCATAATTATAATTGTCATTTTCATCCTCGTACAAAACAAACACCGCATCAGCGCCTGGGTAAATTCTCAGCTCAATCGGATCTTCTGGCTTCTCCGATGAATATTGTTTAAATGGCCCCATCGGAATAATCGAGCCAGCTTTCACATACAACGGCATGATATCAATCGGCGCTGCTTTTTCGATGGTCTGGCCTCCTTTGAAAAATTCGCCAGTCCAGAAATCGTACCAGCCGTTGCATTCAGGAAGATAAACCGCA
>JAPDQM010000091.1:0-15989 GCA_034505795.1 Candidatus Zhuqueibacterota bacterium | reverse complement strand
AAAAATCAACAGGCCGCCGAAGAAACACTCGCTAATTTAAAGAAAAGAAATCATGCCATCGTCCAGGCAGATATGGCAGATCCAGATTCCATCCAAAACATGGTCGAGCAAATTTATTCAAAAATCAATCGGATCGATGTGCTGATCAACAATGCTGGCATGTACGAAGATGTGCCGCTGCCCGAATCGAGCTACGAAAGATGGCAGGAGGTGTGGCACAAAACGATTCAAACCAATTTGATGGGACCCGCCAATTTAACATTCCTGGTAGCAAAGAAAATGATCGAACAGGGCGGCGGAAAAATCATCAATATTTCATCCCGCGGCGCATTTCGTGGAGAACCCACCGCGCCATGCTATGGCGCGAGTAAAGCTGGATTGAATGCCATGAGCCAATCGCTGGCCAGAGCTTTGGCGCCGTTCAATATTTTTGTTTATGTCATTGCTCCAGGTTTTGTCGAGACCGATATGGTTCGGCCGGTGCTGCAGGGGGCCAGTGGGGAAGCCATTCGTCAGCAAAGTCCGCTGAACCGGGTGGCACGGCCCAGCGAAATTGCCAACACAGCATTATTTCTGGCCTCGGATGACGTGGATTTTTTAACCGGCTGCATCATTGATGTTAATGGAGCGTCGTACTTGCGGACGTAAATGGGCTTCATGAAATGAATGAATCGAATGGCTCCGCTTCAGTCTTTGTTAACCAATGACAATGAATTGCGTGATGATCGGCTAAAATTACAGCCGGATGTTCCAGTGATCTTTGCTTGAACAATCTCGTTGTCATTCTCAGCGCCTAGTGGATTACCAGCATCTTGCGCACCTCAGATTGGTGGTGCAGTTGCAATTTATAAAAATAGATCCCACTGGCGAATTGGTTGGCGTCCAGATGAATTCGATATTCTCCCGGAAGGTGAAATCGCTGAACCAGCGGGATGATCTCTCGACCCGTCAGGTCATAGACCGAGAGCTTGGCGACGCCCGGTTGAGGAATCGAATAACGAATTACCGTAGCTGAATTGAACGGATTGGGGTAGTTCTGCTGCAATTCAAATTGTGCTGGTTTTTGGTCTAACCCTTCCTTAATACTTGTTAGACCATTTTTAAATTGCACATCCATGCTGTCGATCGTGCTATTGCCATACTCATCTCTGGCTTCGATAAAAATTCGATACTTGCCGTCGGGAAAGTTGCGGGTGTCAAACGCCAGGTCTCGTTCGGCCAGGTTAATCAGGGAGTCGCCATTGTTATTGGTCAAAATGTGATAGTAGTTACGTTTCAGGCTCATCCAAGTGGATGGAACCAGCCGACTGTCGCGCTTATAAAGTACCGCTGCAAAAGGTTCATAATGATCGGACGCGTAAAAGGGGTAAGCATGATTCAGAATGCTGCCCAGCCGCCGAGGAAATACGAGCTCGTGAGTTGGCAATCGTTTTATCCAATAAAAAGTCTCATAGGCGGGCTGTTGCCAGGGCGAGTCCCCGGCATAGTCTACAACCTTAGCGATGATATCGATTGCGCCATACAAACTATCGGGAAGCAGATAGTCGCTGGTTTCATTGATACAAAAGCCAAATTTCGATTGTGGAAAGACAGGCTCAAAGACCGGCGCAAGAGTGTCCGGGGGATTTAGCAGTGACAACAGCGGGTTATAGGTAATGCCCCACTCATTGTCATTGTAGCGCCAAACCAGGCCACTGTCCTGAATTTCGACAAAATGAATATGACCCCATTCTTCTGTCCAGGCGACAATATTGCCCAGATAATCATGCCGCTGCACTGTATCCCCGACATCGAATTGGATCGAGCTTTCGATGAGATGTGCATAAAGCCAGCCGGTGGCGGGTTCTGCTTGCTGGACCTTGCTAATGGCCATACGCCAATAGACAGGCCCTCCGATAGTGAGCACGCATTTAACGACGCCGCTGTCCACGGCATAGGTTGGTTCTGCAATCGGCGTGATCAAATCCAGACCCTGATGGAGATAGGAGTAATCTGAGCCGTAGCCGCCCATGTGTTGTTCGTAATGATTCCAGACCGTGCGCATGCTATCGAATGGGAAGAATGGCCAGGGCAGTTGGCCGTAGTCCGTGGTTGGCTTGCGAAGCTGACTGGCATCGTTAAACGTATCGAAGCGCTGGCGCGATTTTTCTTGCTGGAACAAAATCTTTCCGTCATAATCTATCAGTCTCAATATTCCACTGGTGATCCCGCGGCCTCGTTCCTGAATACCAGCGTAAATTTGGCCATCGGCCACAACCAGATCGCGAAAAGATTGGCGTGGATGGCTGAGATGCTGCTCAAACACCAGGCGTCCGGTGGAGAGAGAGAACGCCTTAAGTCGTTTTTTGTCGATAGCGATGAGCAGGTGCTTTTCGGGCGTTAATTTTATTTTGCGAGAAAAGATGAAGTCAGTTTGGAATTCTTTTAGCAAATTGTCATGGGCATACACGCGGGCAATGCCGCCGCTGGCCAGCGCCACCAGGCTATCATCGGCCGAAATGTCGAATTGATCGCAGCGCGGATAATGGTCCTGCTGCTGATTGAGCAGGGAAATAATGGTCAGACCGGTCGCGGAATTGACGCCGAACTTTTTGCCGGACGGCGAAAATCCAAACAAACTGGCGCGGAGAAATGTCTCTGACGACAGCCGATTGCCGCTCGGAGAATAGAAATGGATGGTCACCTGGCTTCTGAAATGAAATCGCATATCCATCACTGCGACAAAGCCGGCATCAGAGATATAGACATCCGAACCTGGCACCTCATTGAGCGTAAATCGTGGCAGTCCGCCTTCAAACAGTATGAAATTTTTCAAAAGGCGCACCTCATCGCTGACTGCTGCGATTTCATAGTGGCACCAGAACTGGCCGTTGGGCGAAATTGCTCTGGCATTCACATCTGAGCGGTAAGGCACGAATTTGCCGTTGCTCGAAAGTGACAGGTTGTGTGGCGCCAGCCGATTAAGGGGCTCCTGGGAAAGCGCAAAATGGGCAAAGGCAAGAAACATGCTGCCGATCAGAGCGGTCATCAGGTTATTTTTCATTATCGTCATTCCTTTATAGATTTTGGGCTCGCCCTCGAACGAGCTATAGAGAAGGTCGGCCAATTGCCTATACATCCGGTTCGGTGTTTACCAAGTTGTAACTACCGCGGAAGAGATTTGTTTCAATCCCTAGGGCAGTGCCTAAAGTCTGTTGCCGGTATGGATAAAATGAAATTCAATAAGACTGGAAATTGTGCTTGCATTAATAAAATAATTTATTAAATTGTTGATTCAAATTTGGCTGGTGTCAAAGAACACGCCTTACGAGCGGAACGAAAGGCTGCGGATTTGTCATTGTGTTGTTTTGCAGCCGTGCCCATCAGCCGCTGGTATATCGATGCTTGCTTCCATGGGAAAAGATGTCGCTAAGGTTACTTAATTGAAACGCGAACGACAAATTTATGCGGCATATTGCCGCTGACCCTTCATCTCAAATCAAAGGATTGGCTCCATGCAACTGGGTGCACAGGCTGAAGATTATCTGGTTATTGGCTTTTATCTGCTCTTTATGGTTGGCATTGGCTTTTATTTCTCTCGTTTTATGAAAGGCGGGAAGGACTTCTTTGTCGGCGGAAATATGATTCCCTGGTGGGTATCCGGTGTTTCGCTGTACATGACCATGTTTTCGGCCTGGACCTTTACCGGCGCGGCCAGCTTTACCTATCACACGGGCTGGTTTGGCCTGCTTTATTTCGGCACCTGGCCGGTGGCTTTCTTTTTTGGCTTTCAGATGTCCGCACGGCGCTGGCGCCGGACGCGCATTACGTCGCCTGTCGAATATCTGCATGTGCGTTTTAATCGGCCGACGCACCTTTTTCTGAGTGTGATGATGGCATTGGGTATGTTATATTGGCCGGCGCACCATCTCGCGTCTCTGGCGAAAATCTGCGCGCCCGCCCTGTTCCCTAACTCCATGGTGGCAGTGGATGCCATGATCATCGTCACGGGTATTGTGATTTTGATCTACACCTATGCTGGTGGTTTGTGGGCCGTGTGCGTCACGGATGTGGTGCAATTCCTGATCCTCTTCGTCGTATGCCTGGTGCTCTTGCCGGTCATTTTCCTTTCCGGCGATATTGCATCGCCGGCAGAGTTCGTCGCACGAATTCCGGCGCTGCAATTGCGACATGTCCTGCCCGACAAGACGGTTTATGACCAATGGTATTTGCTGGGGCTGATTGCCGCAAATATTTTCGGTTATTCCGTCGGGGAAAAGGCCCAGCGTTATTACAGCGTTCGGGATGAGGCCGCCGCCATGCGCGTCGGTTGGTTGACATTTGGACTTTTCCTGACCGGCCCACTGCTTTTCGGGCTGCCACCGTTGATTGGTAAATACCTCTGGCCACAGGTGGAGATGTTGCAGCAGATTTTCGGCGTCACGAAACCCGATGAAACCATATTCATCGCCGTGGTCATGCATTATCTGCCGGCAGGCGTGGTGGGAATTTTCCTGTCGGCGATGATGGCCGCCTCTATGTCCTCTATGAGCGGCATCTGGAATACAGTTTCCTCCATCGTCTCGGTGGATATTTATAAAAATTTATTCAAACCCCACGCTACAGAAAAGGAGACCCTGCGAGTAGGCCGCATCACCGTTTTTGTCTTTGCCATGATTGCCATGGCGATTGCGTTGATTATCATCCACAGTCGCTATGGCATTTTTTCTGTCACCAATATCTTTTTTGGCCTTACCAGTGTCCCCATCGCCATTCCACTGGTGCTGGGCATTCTGAACCGCCGGATTTCTCGCTGGTCGGCCATGGCATCGATTCTGGCCGGTACGTTCGTGGCCAGTGGGGCGCGGTTCATCCTTCATTTTACTCTGGGATTTCAATTTTTGGTTACGGTCGGTTTCACGCTGCTGTTTATTTTTATTCTCACACCGCTGGGAAAATTATATCGCCATCACCGGCTGGCCACTTTGATGACATGCATTCTTCTGGGCATATTCATCTGGAGCGGTTCCATTATTTTCAGCATGAATCCGCAACTGTCATTCACCAGTTTGAGGTCGATTGGTGTAGGAATCGGAGTGAACCTCCTGGCGTCAGCGCATTTTTGGAATTTGGTGTTGGCGTTGGCCTGTTCGATGCTGGCATACGGCTTTGCCTCATTGGCTGCCAGAGAGATGACCACACCTCATAGCGCTCCAACTGAATTCTTTGCAAAAATGGATAAACCCATCGACGTCGAAAAAGAGGTGATTGCAGCCGGAGCAAAAGAAACAAATATCTTTCCTCTGGTCGGCGGTATCACCATGATTTTTAGTGCAATTTCCTTGTTGATGCTAATCTTCCCTGACGCCAGAAAAAAGGTGGCCGTTAATCTGGCTATCAGTGGGATTTTATTTGTCATTGGGCTGCTGATGATGCTGTCAAAAAAAATGAATAGACAATGATTGCTGCTGGATTTAATTTTTGAAGGGAAAAGACTCATGCGTTCACGACGAAATTTTTTACAAATTACCGGGGCGGGACTTGGACTGGCCCTATGGCAGCCAAGCGATTTACTATTGAAGCTTCTCAAAACTGAACCGCGACCGGCTTCGCACTTGCTTTTTGATCCAGAGGAATTGCCTGCCATCCGTGAGCGGCTGCAATCGCCTATTTTTCAGCCGATGTGGGCGGAGCTTCTGGCAGCTAATTTGGATGATGATCGACAATTTTTAGAGAGAGAAATTGCGTTTAATAATCAACTGCGGCATCTTCCTCGGGTCGACGATATTCTACAGCGCGAGGCTTTCATCTACCTTATCACGCAGGCGTCAGAGCGTGGCGCAATGGCCCGACTAGCGTTTGAGAAGATATTGGAATTCGACAAATGGGACTATTTTTTGGAGGGCAAAAAGGATGTAATCGGCTTGCAACGAGCGCCGTATACCACCCAAACGCTGGTTTTGACCTATGAGTGGATCGCCGATCTTTTGCCCGAAGCAGTTCAAACAACCTTTTTCAATCAATTGCCAGAAAAAGGCTGTGAGCCTTGTTATCGAAGCCTATGGGGAATGCTCCATCCGGAGCAGGTGGTTGGTTGGGGATTCGATCCTGAGAGCAGTTTTTATGAAGAGCGGGACATGCGGAATTGGCCGACCATTCTTTCCCGAACCAACCTGCGAGCAGTGCCGATGAGCGCATTGGCGTTGGGGGCGATCTTTCTGCAGGGCAGGGATTCGCGGGCGGATCGCTGGCTGAATGTCGTGAAGCAGAGCTTTGAAGCTTTTGTCGATCTGTTTGCCAGCGATGGCAGCTATCCTGAGGGGACGGGATATTGCAACTATACCTGTAGTGAGTTGATTTTGCTGCTGGAGGTGGTTCGGCGAAATCTCAAGCAGGATTGGTCAGCCAGCATCAACTGGCCCGGGGTGATCGATTTCTGGCTATTGACCCGAATGCCATCTGATGCTCATCCCGAGGGACAGGTCAATTTTGGCGATGGTGGCAGCGGATTTTTCGGCGAGATCGGTTTCTGGGTTGCCCGGAAATATCGCAGCGGCCTGGCGCAATATGCCGCACAGCAGCAGCGGGAAAAAGATCGGATCTTTTCGGTGTTCTATTTCGATCCTACCGTGCCGGTACAAGCGCCATCGCCGGGTTGGCGCTATCGTCAGTTTGAAATTGGCTGGGCCGTGGTTTCCACCGGCGCCGAAAAGCGAGACCTGGTAGTTGCCTTACGCAGCGGTGGTCCCGCCAATCATGAGCATGCGGATCGCAATAGCCTGATTTTGAAATGCTATGCTGAAAATTTGCTGGTGGATCAATGGCATCCACCCTATAGCCATACGCATCCAGCCTGGGCGTTGCGAACTTCACCGGCGCATAATACTGTTCTTGTCGATGGCAAGGGGCATCAATATCATGATGGGCTGGAAGGCACCAACGCTTCGCTAGCCGCAGCCAAAATAGTGCGGGAGTTCAAAACGGATCGGTATGTCATCGTCAGCAGCGATGCCACGCCAGCATATCAATTGGTGGACAACAATGTGAAGGCGATAACTCGCACGTTACTTGTAGTTCCTGAGGCGAATTTCATTGTAGTTGTCGATGCCCTACAAACGAAACACCGGCCCGCTCGTTTTAGCAATCGCTGGTTTATCGATAATGCCGATGGCCAGGGAACGATAGAATATGAGGGCGATCGCTTTATATTTAATCGACCCCAGGCGAAGTTGACGGGTTGTGCGGCTGGCAACGGGGCAGTGGATTTATCGGTCAGCACATTTCCGGTGCCGCAAGAGCAAGGCATTTTTCCGTTCCTGGAAATCGGTGGACGCAAGGCTGCCAGAAGGAGCGTGTTGTTGGTGGCTGCAATGGCCATTGAACGAAAAGAGGAAAAGCCAGCAATCCAGATCATGCGCGGCAAGAACACCTGGGTGATCCTGGCCGATCGACAGGGACAAAAAATACAGGTGCAGATTGTGCTTAAAAAATACTTACCGGAAATGCAGGTGCGGATCAGCTAACATCGCTCCCGTAGATGAATGGTTAGCCTGCTACAAAATTATCCATTGCGATGGCAGAGCGCAATAAATGCGGGAAATGAGTTCATCCCAAAATTCAAGACGCAAGATGAGAGAGGATCGAGATAGCATGTTGAATTTAGAAAAATCGATGAAATTGTTTGATCGCGCATTGGAAATCATTCCCGGCGGCACGAACACCAATGCCAAGCGAGTATATAATCTGTTTGACCGGAATTTCTTTCCGGCCTACATCGAACGGGGTGAGGGTGCTTATGTGTGGGATCTCGATGGGAATAAATACATCGACTACATTGCCGCCCTGGCGCCGATTCTGCTTGGCTACAATCATCCTCGGGTGAAACGGAGCATCCTGGAACAATTGGCGAAGGGAACGCTTTTTTCGCTGCCGAGCTCGAACGAGGTGGAATTGAGTGAGCTCCTCATTGAAAAAATTCCCTGTGCTGAAATGGTGAAGCTAATGAAAACCGGCGCTGATGTGACGTCAGCCGCGGTGCGGGCAGCCCGATTGGCCACTGGCAAAGAGATCATCCTCAGTTGCGAATATCACGGCTGGCACGACTGGTGGGCAGCCAAAATAGGCGAGAAAGGAGTTCCGGCTTGCTACCGTCAACTGATTTATAATTTTGAATTCAATAATTTTCCTCAGCTTCAGCAATTGGCCGATGAACATGATGGTAAGATTGCTTGCATTATTCTGACACCAGCAGCTTATGGGGTGGCACCGAAGGATAATTTTCTGCAACAGGTCAGACAACTGGCCGCGGCCCATGGGATTGTCCTCATTTTTGATGAGATCATCACCGGCTTTCGATGGGCGCTGGGCGGTGCCCAGGAACGGTACGGCGTGGTGCCGGATTTGGCTGCGTTTGGCAAAAGCATGGCCAATGGCATGCCCATCGCCGCATTGGTTGGCAAAAAAGAGCTCATGCAACCGCTCCAAACCAATTTGGTGACGACCACCTACGCCAGCGAGGCGCTGTCCATTGCGGCCGCGATTGAAACCATTCATGTGATTGATGAAGAGAACATTCCCGCCAGAGTCCAGGCCCTGGCTGATCGACTGCGAACTGGACTGGCCGACATCGCGGCCTCGTTGCCGGTGGAGATCAACACCTTTGATCCGAATCCTGCAGTGAAATTTGAATTCATGCTATCTGCTGCGGACGAGAAACGGCAACTTAATTTCGCTTTCATGAAATATTGCACTGAGCAGGGCTTGCTGATCCGTCCCGATGGCAATGGTTTCTCGTTGTGTCCCATAGCAGCGTTGTCAGAGCAGGATGTCAGCTACACGATCGAAGTGTTTCATGCGGCTTTGAAAAATTCCTTATCGCTTAGATAATAAAAAAGGACATCTTTTCTTTGCTCGAAAGGATGTCCTTTGAAAAATAATGCGCTCGAATTAGCTGCAAATTTAGGCGCTCAATTCGTGCAGATTTTCTTTCACCTTGATGATGGCATCAACGATATCTTTCATGTCCTGCTCATCCCCCAACAGGACCGATTGTGGAAACCAGATGGCCTCTTCGAAACAAGCCTTCTCGGTTTCAGGTAGAAAATAGGAATTGTAGTCTATGCCCAGATCGATCTTTTTCCCGCGCGGGCCAAAGGCCATATTTTTGAACAGCGGCTGCTTATATAACGGGATGGAATAGCCACCGCTAAGGAATAATCCTTCTTTTTGCAGCACCTGGATGAATTTAGCCTTGGGCAAATTATTGAAATATTCTTTTTGATAGCGCCAGATATACAGGTGGATCGAATTGCGGGTGATTCTTGAATCATCCTTTAGCACTTTGACGCCTTCGATTTGAGCGAGCTGCCGGCTCAGATAACGAGCATTCTGCTCGCGCTTTTCCATCATCGCCGGGTAGCGTTCGAGTTGGGCCAGCAACACCGCCGCCTGGAACTCGGTCATGCGGTAATTGCCACCGAGATAGTAGTGCTCATACCAGACGCCGCCTTCCACCCGGCCACAATTGGCATACGAGCGAGCAAATTTTGCCAGCTCATCATCGTTGGTGAGGATGATACCCCCTTCGGCGGAGTTGATATTTTTTGACGACTGAAAGCTAAAGCCACCGGCATTGCCAATGGCACCCACCGGCTGGTGATTCCACACCGAACCCCAGGCCTGGGCAGCATCTTCGATGATCTTCAAATGGTGCTTTTGTGCAATGGCCAGCAGGCGATCCATTTCGGCGGGGCGACCACCAAAATGAACCGGCATGATGGCAGCAGTTTTGGGAGTGATCGCCTGTTCGAGCTGGTTGACATCGATATTATACGTTTCGGGATCGATATCGACAAACACCGGAACCGCACCGGTGAATAGCACGGCTGTAGCAGAGGCTACAAAGGTGTAGGCCGGCACCAGCACCTCATCGCCGCAGCCAATACCTGCGGATTTCAGCGCAATATCGAGTGCCGTGGTGCCGCTGTTAACACAAATGCCGTGCCTGGCTTGATGAAACGCGGCAAATTTCTCGGCAAACAATTTGGTCTTATCGCCATGAAGGGAACCCCACTTCCCACTCTGCAGCACCTCTTTCAAATTATTCAATTCATGTTCATTGGATATGGGCCATTTGGGGAATGGCTTGGTCCGAATGGGCGTCCCCCCATTAATGGCAAGTTTTGGCATGTAAAGCTTCTCCTCTAACAAATTACCAATTGAATTAGGTCTCTCAAAAAATTAAAAGTTAAACAAATGATCCTGGCCTTTGAAAAGTAGGCTTTGATTGCCAGGGGAAATCAATCTATGGCGTCAACATGCTTTGCCCTGAAGATGGGCTCCTGACCGTAAGCAATTTTCAAAATTAGAGCCAGAATCATTTTCAATACGCCATGGTCGAATTCGTATGTGAGTCAGTTGACCGTGAATTGAACCAATGACGACATATTGCAATATCTATCGCTGAAGAATTCCATCTCAATTCAATAGTTGTTTGACCACACTTACGGCAGTGGCGGCATCGGCTGCATAACCGTCAGCGCCAATCTCGTCGGCGTAACTCTGAGTAACTGGGGCCCCCCCAATAATTACCTTGACCGAATTACGCAGCCCACTGCTTTTGAGCGCGTCAATGGTTGTTTTCATGTTCAGCATGGTCGTCGTTAACAGCGCGCTCATGCCAATCACTTTGACCTGTTTATCTTTGATGGCGGCTAAATATTTCTCAGGTGGGACATCAACGCCCAGATCGATAATTTCGAAGCCCGCGCCTTCGAGCATCATGGCGACCAGGTTTTTGCCAATATCATGTAAATCGCCCTTCACCGTGCCTAATGCTAACCGAGCGATGGGTTGTACGCCGGATTCAGCCAGTCTTGGCTTCAGGATTTTCATGCCAGCTTTCATGGCGCGCGCTGCGATTAATACTTCGGGTACATAGAATTCATTGTTTTTGAATTTTTGTCCGACAACATCCATGCCTGCAATCATGCCTTTATTCAAAATTTCTTGAACAGGAATGTTCGCATCCAGAGCTTGTTGGACGAGTTTTTCGGTGTCAGTCATTTTGCCGTTGATGATGGCAGTGGCCAATTCTTGAAGTACTTGCATTTCTAACCTCCGGTTGATTATTTGATCACAAAACTATCATCCAATTCATAATCTTCTAACATATCGATGATTCGATTGATATTCAAGTATGAGTTATTGATCAATGGAGTGCAGTGTGTTTCAATGGTAATGTAGTTGATGTCTACGCCGTGCATAATGGCGCGAAACTGACCGAGCCAATCGACTTCACCATCGCCAACGACCACATACTCAGGCTTCCCCGACGAGGTTCGGCGAAAGTCTTTAACATGAATAGACCGTACATGCTTGCGGATTGCCAGAAAGCCGTACGGATAAGGAATTTCGCCGGCACCAGCGGCATTGGCTGGATCCCAATTGGCTTTCAGGTGCCTGGAGTTGATATCATCCAGGATTTTCGCGGTATTGACGCCGGTATCAGCCCAAAATTCCGGTTCATTTTCCAGCAATAAATAGAAACCATATTTTTCGGCCAGCGTGGCCATGCGACCCAGAATATGAATAATTTGATTATAATCTGAGGTCGGTTCGCGGTGGTAACGTTTGAAACCAAAGATGATTACGTTTCGAGTCCCCAACCGATCAGCGATCCGAAAACTTTCATAAATGTTCTCTTCCAGTTGCAGCTTTAATTGCTCCTCATCCAGGAGTGAAATTTTAAATAAGCCCGGCGAGATGGCAGAAATATTCAAATTATATTCTTTGACCACTTCCAATACCAGATTGATCTCATCGGCGGCGACATGCGGCACACGACCGGTAGTCAACGTTCTAATTTCGTAGTCATGAATGCCCCATTCTACGCCATACTCGACGGCGCTTCGGAAATCAGGAGAAATTTCATCGGAGACGATGGCTAAACGCATACTCTGTCAAATCCTACTTTTTGATTCGAATCAGGAAATTGAAACAGTTATCAGAGAACTTGCTGTGATTCCCAAGGAAACTGGACATAATGATCGGTGATGAGATCATAAACAAACTATTACTAATCTGATTTTGATTAACTTTTTTCAACTGAAGCCAACTGCAAATGTTCCCGCCGATATCTTTTGTAATAATTGACTTGCTGAAGATATTCTAATCTGATGTCAGCATGCGGTGCAATACCTCGATTAGACGATCAACCTGCTCATGGTTGTTGAAAAGATGGAATGAGGCCCGAATTGCATTCAGGCCATGCTCAGCCACCGGCCGCAATCGGATGTTTGCATTGGCATGTATCGCACTGGCCAATTCGCCGTGGTTCCGTGCTCGGCCATCGTTAAGCTGGAAGGTAACGATAGAGCCATAGGAGGTAGAATCCAGTGGCGTTAAAATGCGTATCGCCTGGAGCGGCTGTAGTCGCTCCATAAAATAGCGGGCCAATGCTTGGCCCCGTGCGGCAACCACGTCCATGCCAATCGCAGCCAAGAAGTCAAACGCTACGCCCAGTCCAAGAATGAGCGGCGTGTTTCGCGTGCCATATTCGACTGCGGCGGCCGAAGGCTGGTGTTCCAGAATTTGTTCTTCCAATTTATAAATCCGATCCGAATACGCTCCCACATGCGTCGGCCGCCAACGGTTCAGCATTTCCTGGCGGATGAACAGAATGCCAGTACCCTTGGGGCCGCCCAGCCACTTGTGGCCAGAAGCAGTGTAGAAATCGCACCCCAATTGGCGAAAATCCACTGGTTGCATGCCGATTACCTGCGCGCCATCCAGTACAAAGATGATGTTTTTACGGCGACAAATTTCGGCGATCTCGGTGGCAGGGAATTTCAGCCCCGTGGTACAGGTGATGTGGCTGATGGCAAGCACTTTGGTGCGCGAGGAAAGATTTGATTCGATACGTTGTAGATTTTCAGCCGCTGTCTGGCCGGGTTCAAACAGTCGCACCCGAATACCAACGTCATTCGCTAACGCCAGCCAGGGCATGGCGCCACCGGGATGTTCGTGAGTCGTCATGAGAACTTCGTCACCCTTTTTCAATGCCAGCCCGCGAGCAATGATGTTCATGCCTTCCGTCGCGTTGCGGGTGAAAGCAATTTCGTCTGCGCCGCAGTTGAAAAAATGGCAGGCCTTTTGGCGGACTTTAGCGACAAATTCGTGGCCGGTTTCAGAAGTCTGTTCCAGCTTCATTGTGTAATTTGCGACTGTCTCAATCACCGGGTAAGGTGATGGCCCCAGACCACCAGTGTTCATGTAAATCAAATCGGGCGCCAGCGCATATTGTTGCCCAACGAAATGCCAGAATCTCTCGTCGTGATTATCCTGGGCAGATTTTAATTCTTCGATAATTTGGACAAAGTTATTGTTAGAAAAAGCATGAACCTGGGCGTCAAGCGTTCGGGGCAGGATCGCGGTGCAGGCGACACCTCCCAGGAATTGTTTTAAAAACCTCCGCCGTTGCTCAGAATAACTATTTTGATCCATTTTGCTCTCGTTACTCATGCGTGCTGATTGATTGTAATAATGACAGCTATGACCTTTAGGAACCTGTTTCCTCAAACACTCCAATTACGTTTTTGCCGAAAGAGTAGGCAACTCGAATGTTCAGACAATCAAATTTTCGTTTTCAATCGCCACCACGCGCGCCGGCGCGGCATCACTGGCATAGATATTGAGCGGCAGCGCAATGAGCAGGAACCGGTTCAGATTGATTTGATCGAGATTGGTTAGATTCTCGATGAGATAACGATCATTCTCACAAACAATGCGCTGCGCCTCAGCGGTGAAAGGGGTATCCGCAGCCACAAATGGCGCCCGGCAATCCAGGATCAGGTATTCGATGGCATCCGAGGTCACGATCGGGCAGTCGATATAATATTGTCCCTGTTCCCAAAACGATGACCAGCCCGTATGGATAACCACGCCATCGCCCGGTTTGATATAAAAATTTTGCAAATCCTCATACGAAATGAGACCGCGCTCCCTTTTTTCCGGAATATTGATGAGGTTAGCATAATGTATCAATTCTTCAAACGCCAGATGTTCAATGCTACGTCCACGCGAGTCCGAGTATTTGGGCGCCTTGATGTGTGTTCCACTATAGCAGGTCAACTCCAGGTTGAATATCGTTTGGCCGCGGCTCGGATCGACGAGTGGGATGATTCTGGCGGAACTGTTCCATTGCTCCCGGTATTGGGGCATACCCTCGTAGAAAGGATGACTCAAGTCGATGATTCGCATAGCTAACTCACGATTGATAGAAACGGAAGCTGGTTAGAATGCTTTCAAAATCTTTTCTTAACAAGTCATACAATTCGCTTCGGACCTGACAGATAATGGTATAAGCTCGAAGCTGCTGTACATCGAAAAGAACGATCCAGATCGGATAAGGCGAGCGATCTTTCGCTGGCAATTCGATCATGAAATAGGCGCGCAGTCGAGATCCATAGCCAGTTTTGGTTACTCCGCGGATGACCCGCACCGTATCGGGCAATGGATGAGCGGCGAGAATTTCTTGCAAACATTGTTCTGCCAGTTGCTGGGAATTGCGCGGCTCGGCCAGATGAATAATGCCAGTGCGAACTACAGAAATGGTGTCGCTCAAATCGCGACGAAAGAGTCGAACCAGGTCATTCACATTACTTAGCAGCGGCCGGGTCAAATCCTGCTTTCTCAATGAATCCAGGCGATCGTGGTAGCTAAATTCCCAAAAGTTATTCGGCCGAGCAATACCAAAATTGTAGGCTTTGTTGTAATAACGATCGTTGATCACAGTGGCCGTGCCATCGAAGGCCGGAACTGGCGAAACCTTGTATTTCATTTCATTGGATTTTAAAAAAGTCATGATCATAATGATCACGACCAACAGCGCAAATAGCACCAATATCTGGCTATAATTGCCGCGGATGAGCGATCTCATAGCTTCCTCTAACAATATTTGACAATTGCAAATTGACCTGGCGCTTCATCCATGTCCATCGGCAGCGACCGATGCGGATGTTGAATGTCGCCTCATCAAGCTCTCAGCCAACGAGCATGGCGAATTTGGTTAATCTGAGCTGCAAACGCAAAATTAGCAGCCAAAAGTCACAGATAAATTTAACAAAAATATTCAGAATGTCAATCAAAAAATTTAATTCTCGGCTTGATTTTTACCTCCAGATTGATTATTTTGGACGTGAATTGAGGAAAACCCTGGTGCCAAGATAGTCATGGACGAATCACGCGTCAAAAGAAGTCATTTGAACCTGGCCTTTATCATCATGGGATGCAGTGCCATGATGAGCCAGGCGGTCCTGCTGCGGGAACTGTTGCTGTTTTTCACGGGCAACGAGCTGACATTGGGTCTGATGCTTGCCGTATGGCTTATCTGGACAGCGATTGGCAGCGGTTGTGGAAGTCGGTGGATTCATCAGGTCAGGCGCCCTGTCAACGCATTTATCGGTTGCCAATTGTTGCTAATGGTTTTATTACCGGCGACCATTGTGTTTATTCGACTAAGTCGCTCTATTTTTTCAATCTCAGTTGGCGAAATCGCCTCCCCCAGATTTATCGTAGGCATTCCGTTGTTTGGGTTGCTGCCAATTGGCATCATTATTGGCTTTCTGTATACCTTATCCTGCCAGATATTAGCCAGTCGAGATTCCCAGATATCTGCTGTTCCGGGTCGGGTTTATTTATTGGAAGCCATTGGATCAGGGCTGGCCGGCTTTGTTGCCAGTGTGGTGCTGTTTCGCTGGCTCGATAATTTTCAGGTGGCGATGGTGATCTGCCTGCTGAATTTGCTGATCGCCGCAATGATCTGGTTCGTCGCAGCGGATCGGCATCGGATTTTGGGCTTGGTCGGTGTCCTCGCAATGGCTGTTGGCTGGTGCATTTTTTGTCAAAGAACCGATAGTTGGTCGCAGCAGATCAGTTGGGGCGAATTTCAACTGCGACATTCGCAAGCCAGCATTTATGGCCAGATAGCAGTGGTGCAGCTTGGCGAAAGT
>JAPDQM010000090.1:0-16493 GCA_034505795.1 Candidatus Zhuqueibacterota bacterium | reverse complement strand
GTGGGTACGAACGAGGGCATCAATATTCGAGGTAAAGATGGCTGGCAGGTGTTCGCTAATCTGAATAGCGGTCTAAAGGATGACTTCGTAAATTGCATTTATGAGGGGCCAGATCATTCCCTCTGGTGCTGCACCAACAAGGGAGTCTACCAACGGATCAGTGACAATGCCTGGCTGCCGTTTGCTGGAAACGATAGGTTGTTGTCGGATACGGTTTATTGCATGGTCCTGGATGATGCCGGAAATAAATGGTTCGGCACCGCCGATGGTTTGTGCCAGTTCAACGCCAACAATGAGCCGCAGCAATTGCTGACGTTTGAAGCAGATGATCAGCTTTCGGCTGGCAGAATCATCGCACTGCAGCGAGATAGTGCTGATAATATTTGGTGTGCCACGCGCAAAGGGCTGGCCATCTGCCGGGAGGGCACGTGGTACAACTACAACTATGAAGATGGCCTACCGGCTACTGTTGTCACCGCACTTTACTTGCAGCGAGAAGGTCGGAATTATGTCGGTTTCCAAGGCGGTGGGCTTTCCGCAGTGCATTTGCTGGATGCCAAGTGAAAGAGCCGAAGATGTCCTACTTAATTAGTTATCGTTGCAAAATTATCAAAACAGGATAAATTGTCATTCCTGTCCGCCAAGTTGCGGACAGGAATGACTCCGTTTCTCTTGGTTTCCATTTTTGCAGCAGAAACTAATAAGCAAAACTATTACGAATGGTTAAATTGAAACTACAGTCAAAATTGAAGGTCGGATTACATGAAGGAAAGGAACATGGTGGTTAATAATTCACTGCATTATTTCTTCATCATTTCTGTTGCTTGCGTGTTGTTCATTGGACAACTTGCCCAAGCTGCTGACAAACCGATGTACAAAAATCCCAATCTCCCTATCGATCAGCGGGTGACGGATTTGTTGCAGCGCATGACGCTGGAGGAAAAGCTCGGCCAATTGCAATGCATGATCTCCGAGGTCGAAAAAACCGGCTTGATCGAGAAAGGACTCGGTGGCCTGGGCTGTATTTTGAGGCCGTTTGCGGCTGCCGAGGCCGCCAACAAAATGAATCGCCTCCAGAAACTGGCGCTGGAAAAATCCCGGCTCGGCATACCAATTCTAATGCATGATGAGGCACTTCATGGTCTGGTCGGTAATGCAGCCACCGCATTTCCTCAGGCGATTGGGCTGGCTGCCACCTGGGATACCGAATTGATGGCCCAGGTGGCCACGGCTATTGCCCGGGAAACCAAAAGTCGCGGCATCCGCCAGGTGCTCTCGCCTGTAGTGAATATTGCGAGAGATGTGCGCTGGGGGCGAGTGGAAGAATCTTATGGGGAAGATCCGTTTCTCACCGCTCGGATGGGGGTGGCGTTCTGCAAGAGTTTTGAGCAGGAGGGAGTCATCACCACTCCCAAGCACTATGCCGCCAATGTCGGCGATGGCGGCCGGGATAGCAATCCCATCCACTTTTCGGAACGACTGATGCGGGAAATTTACTTGCCCGCGTTCAAAGCCTGCTTTCAGGAAGGGAATGCAACTTCGGTGATGGCGGCTTACAATTCGTATGATGGCACCCCCTGTTCCTCAAATCGGTGGCTGCTCACGGATGTGCTGCGAGGAGAATGGGGCTTCCAGGGATTCGTGGTTTCGGATTACGGTTCGGTGGCAGGCATTCTGGATCTGCATCGCACGGCAGCGGATAAATTGGAAACCGCCAAACAGGCCGTCGAGGCGGGGATGGATGTCGAATTGCCCAATATTTATATTTTTGGGGAGCCATTGCTGGAGGCAGTCAAAAAGGGCTTGATTGCTGAGGCGATCATCGACCAGGCAGTGCGTCGCGTGCTTACTGCAAAATTCAAACTGGGGTTATTTGAAAATCCCTATGTTGATCCCAAAGAAGCGGCACGGATCAACGACAGCCCGGCGCATCGCCAACTGGCGCGGCAGGCGGCCAGAGAAGCTATGGTGCTTTTGAAAAACGAAAATCGGGTGCTGCCATTAGCAAAAGATATCAAGACGCTGGCGGTCATTGGCCCCTATGCCAATAGCGCGCCCCTCGGTGGGTACAGTGGTTTTGGCATGAAAACGGTAACGCCTCTGGAGGGTATCAAACATAAGGTCGCAGCGACTACCAAAGTCATATTTGAACCTGGCGGTTTTATCGGGATGCCCATGCTGCCTCAAATTCAACCGGAACATTTGATCCCTGCAGGTGCAAAAGCCGGTGAACAGGGACTAAAGGCAGAGTATTTCAACAACATGGATCTGTCGGGCAAGCCGGTGCTGGTGCGCATTGATCGGCAGGTACATTTTGACTGGGGCGGTGGTTCGCCCGATCCCGCGGTCCGGACCGAACAGTTTTCTGCCCGCTGGACCGGCAAACTGGTGCCGCCGGTTACTGGTCGCTATCGCCTGGGCGTCATGACCGATGATGGGGTGCGACTTTACATCGATGGCAAGCTGGTGATCGAATACTGGAGGGATCGTGGCCCCACTGCCGATGTCATCACCATGGAATTGGAAGCTGGTCGGGAATACGATGTCCGAATGGAGTATTATGAAAACGGCGGTGGTGCGTTTGCCAGTCTGGGTTGGGATTATCAGCCGGATTTCGATAAAAACATCCAGCAGGCAATTATGGCCGTGCAGCAAGCGGATGCCGCAGTGCTATTTTTGGGAGTTATCGAAGGCGAAGGCCGCGATCGGGCCAATCTCGATCTGCCCGGCCAGCAGGAGCAACTCATCAAAGCGGTTAGTGCTACGGGCAAACCGACCATTGTGGTGTTGATGACGGGCAGCGCGGTCACCATGCAACATTGGGTTCAGGATGTCCCGGCCATCATCGAAGCCTGGTACCCTGGCGAAGAGGGTGGCAATGCTATCGCCGATGTGTTGTTTGGCGATTACAATCCCGGCGGCAAATTGCCGATCACATTCCCGCAATCCGTGGCCCAGGTGCCGCTTTACTACAATACCAAACCCACTGGGCGGGGATATGATTATGTGGATATGACCGGTGCGCCCCAATTCGCCTTTGGCCATGGGCTGAGCTACACCCGGTTCGAATACAGCAATCTAACTCTTGCTCCGACAACAATGCGCGCCGATCAGAACCTGGTCGTTAGCTGCGACATCAAAAATGTTGGCTCAATGGCTGGGGATGAGGTGGTTCAGCTCTATTTGCACGATGTCATTGGCAGTGTAGCTCGACCGTTGAAAGAGTTGAAAGGTTTTCAACGGGTGACACTGGCTCCGGGTGAGACCAAAACAGTTCGCTTTGTACTGACGCCAGAGCATCTTTCCATGTACGATGCGAAAATGAACTGGGGCGTCGAACCGGGGCAGTTCGAGATCATGATTGGCAGTTCTGCGGCCGATATTCGCCTGCAAGGGAAATTTGAAGTAATTGAATAGTAAAATAAGCATTCACTGACCGGTCGCTCTGAGCGACCGGTCAGTAACAAGAAGGGGGAGAGATCACTGACCGGTCGCTGCGAGCGACCGGTCAGTAAAAGCGACCGGTCAGTAGTAGCGATTGTTTGCAAGATTCCCTACCCAATTTATACCCTGATTGGAAATCAGCCTCGCGGTGTCCCTGCCGCCCATGCCACCAGATGGTATGAAAGTCAGTTTTCCTGACTTTTCGTCCAATTAATGAAATAGCCACCAGGACTTTAAAGCGCAAAGAATTCATTTTGTCGCTTGGTGTTTTTCGTATGTTCATGGAAGAGTTTATTGCAATTGAATTATCTAGCGCTTGCTTTAGGCCATGGCGTAAAAAACACAAATGATAAAAATGATCAAAAAGACGTTCTGGTTTCAAATGAATGTCGCGCATAAAACCATTGGTTTCAGCTATTAGCCGGGCTTTCGCAGTAGCGCTAACGAAGACAATCGCCGATAGGACACCATGCCAGAAACGAGGATCTGTTTTGTCTGGTATTCTTCAAAGCCTGATGGCTGATTTTTTTGCCTGGGAATTAACCAGGTTTAATCCACCCCAACACCTACAACCAATGACATCGCAAGGAAGGAGTCACCATGTCACAAAACCTGCAGGCTGTCCAGGACGTTTTGGAAAATCCAGTCTTTCGTCCCAAACCCCGCGCTTATTTGTTACTGAAGTTGTGTACGTTATCGAGGCTTTTCTCACCGGAATTGTTCGATAAGTATTGGGAGAAGTTACAATCGCTCAAAAAGGATCTGCCCGCCAGTTCGCTGACCGATTATGCAACGCTACAGTCATTATCCGAGCCAGGCGATGCGGTTCAGCAAAAGGGATTTGTGGCTAACGTGATCTCGCAGATCAAAGTGGCTGCTGAGCAAAGCATCAAAGAACCCCAAGTAGCGCAGCAGAAATTGAAAGAATGTGAGCAGTTATTGAAGAAAAAATGGTGGAAATCGGGCAAAGCGCCGGCCTGGATGGCGCTCATCAATGCCTGGACACTGCTGGATCGAAAATATGCCCTGGAACTGCTAAGCCGCATTGATGCGAATGCCAGAAAGAATTTGATTGTTGAATGGCATGAGGAAAAGGCCTTTTCTGCAGAGGAATGGGAACTGGCACAAAGAAAAATCGGCCCGTTTGATGGCATCGATTCAATTGTGGAGCAGATTCTCGGTGGCAGAGAGGTGCAGGTCTTTTTGCCCAATGCGCTGGTTCAGAAAGTGGCAGGCAAGCTGCGGGCGATCATCGCCTCTTCGGATGAGAAAATCGATGACGATCAGCGCAATGCCGCACTTGACAAGCACATGAGACTGGTTGAAAACGTGAGCCGGGATGATGTGCCCAACGGAATCGCGCTCATGAAAGCGCTTTATGATCGGGTAGTCAAAGATGAAGCGCTGTTTAGTGGCGATTTCATGAAGGGATTTAGCATTGCCGGTAAGGTGATCAATCGGTGGTCCAATTTAAAAAGCCATTATCAGGCAGCGGGTCAGCATATTACCGATAAAACTCCGAAGTTTCTTCGCGATTATGCTCTGGCGCAGTGGTATGCCATGGTCGGAGACACGGCAGAAGAGATCGGTCCAGCCTACGATGAGATGTTGCGACAGGTGAAAAACACCATGGATGCCGAAACCTGGTTTTTCGTGCTGCTCGTGAGCCGGGGACTGCCGAAAACGGCCTGGCTATTGGTGGAAAAGTCGCGGCATAAAGATAAATTGCTGCCGGCCATGCAACGGGCGCTGATCTGCCAGTACCCGGAAACCGCTCGGGAGATGCTCCCCGTTCCGGATGCTAAATCGGATCCCATTGGCCATTTTATTATGCTGGCCACACTGGATGATTGGCTGCAATTTTTGCGTAGCAGTACCAACAATGGTGCTACCAGTGTTTCTGCTTCATTTTGGACCAAGCCGACGATCGATGATGCCCTGGGCACCAAAGGACGGGATTCGCTCTACAATTACTACATGAAGACAACGACAAAAGACGAAATGTTCAAGATTTACCTGCGGGTCAACGCTTTTCAATTCTACAATCATGAAAATCTCGATCCATACTTGCTGGCAGCATTGGTGCATTGGGATGACAAATATCCCGAAGAAGTAGCCGCAGTCACCAAACGGTTATGGAAAACGATGTTGCCCAGCGACTTTGAGCTGCAGGCGGATATTATTCGCAATTCCATCTTCGAACGCTGCCGCAATGTACTGGCGGCGCATCCAAGCACCTTGTTCGACTTTTTAAAATGGATCAAAGGCAAACTGGTGGATAACGCCTATCAATTCCAGAGCGGCAATATGCTTTACACCCTGTCGTTGAAGAAAGAAACGCTGTTTCTATTCAGCATCCTGGCTGCCCAGCAGGTTGGCAAATTTTCAGCGAAACGATGCGATGAAATTCTGCTTCATGCCATCAAAGCGTATACGGCAGCCCATGACTTTAACGAAGGATTTGTCAAAGCCGCAGCGGAAATTTATTCTTCAGATAAGGGATTGACAGCAATTGTCGAACCGATGGACCTCTCGGATTCGATCAAAGAGGTCTGGCAGATGGGGATTGTTGAAGCGTGTATTCCGAGGATTGCTGCGGAGATGCTGGAAGTAAAAACGTCTGCAGCCGCCTGACCAGGGCAGCAATCATTTGAATCTTGAGAAGAAATCCAATCCGACATGGACAGCTTGCAGCAGTTGGCGGACTCACGGAATGAAAGTTGATCGCTCATCGAGTCTGCCGACTGGCTGCGGGCGTCAACTCACAGATTGCTTAATTTGAAGAGCGCGGAGTTGCAGAGGAACGTAACGGTATTGTTAAGAGCGGTTATTGGGTTAGCAACAATTTTATATTTCGATCAGAACATTCGATAGCAACTCGCTACGTACTTAAGTGGCCTATTCGCCTCTGCGTTGGAGTGAAAACTCTTTTGATTCAGTTGACGGACATGGCCTGTTGGCAGAATCAGAAGTCTCAGATTTGAAGAGCAAGATTTTTTCCCTTGGGGGTGATAAGCATCTTTAAGACCTGGTACCATTCTTACTTAGTTAAATTACCATAGCAGGTGGTACAGCCGACTAAAATTCCACGGCGCCACTGATGCGATGGCTATTGCCCAGGTCGTCGTTCACAAAGGCGTAATCCAATTTCAAAAGGTAGACTCGAAAGCCAGCGCCAGCCGTCCAATGATCGTTTTGCAAACCACCGCGAACCGAAATGAATTCGAACAGCATGAGTTCGGCGCCCAGGCGGTTGACTGTCTCATAGCTATGATCCCGTTCCAGGGAGCAAGTCGCTCGTCCACCCAGCCAGGGTAGGGGTTCTGTAAAGGATAGCCCCATGAGCCAATTGATCGGCAACCGATCCCTGGTGTGCTGCGCCGTGTTCCAGACCACGGGGGTTCCAGCCAGGTCCTGCAAATTCAGCCCCAAAGTCAGGCAACGTGGCTGGTCACCGCCCTCGCTGGCAGAACTCATCAGGCTAAGCCTCAGACCCAGATCCAATCCCTGGCCTTTTCCCTCGGATTGATCCAATTTTTGGGAGATAAATTTATAGCTCACGCCCAGGCTCAAGCGAGTAAAAATCGTCGCCGGCATCAGGCTAGTGCCAATGAGCAGATCGAAATCGAATGCTCTGGCAAACGATAGCATGAAGGCGTCTTCGACATCAGCAAAATAGCCGATGGGGATCCCGCTCGAGCGTAGCTTGGGATCCAGAATGCGGTCATATCGAGTCCCCAATAGCTCGCCATAGCGAGGGATCTCATCAATGGCCAGTCGAATCCAGCTCAGGCCCATACCCATGTCATTGCCCAGCCGAATGGAGCAATTGACGAAATTGTGACTGGCCAGGTTATCGAACAATTGGATATGCGAAAACAGCACTTGATGATGTGACAGATCGGCTAAACCAGCAGGATTCCAGTAGCTGGCGGTGCCATCATCGGCCATGGCTACGTACGCACCACCCAGTCCTAATGCTCGAGCGCCAACCCCGATCCGCAGAAACTCCGCCGCGTACTTGCCCGCAGTGGTTTGACCGGAAAATCCCAGTAAGAGAATTGTCATGAATAATGCCGTTTTTTTCATCTCAGATCCCAAAACAATTATGTTGAAGTGTTGGGGTTTTGGAATAAGGGTATAGGGGGATAGCGGAATATTGGAATATTGGAAAATTGGAATAAGGTATGGCAATTTCTCTATTATCTCATCATTCCGTCATGCCATAATTTGATCAGTCATATTGCTCCATGGGCCATGCTTCATGCACCATGCCCTATGCTCCATGCCCCATTCTCCATTCCAAAATTATTACTTCAACTTGGCCATCTTCTCTACTCGTTCGATTTTCTGCTGACCCTGTTTGGCACTGAATTTCAGATAGTAGACCCCATTGGCTACTTCATCACCGAACTCATCGCAACCATCCCACTCATGTTCGACATAGCCCACCTCATTGGCAAATTCAAACCGACGTATCAATCGACCTGCCGCGGTGTAGATGTTCAGCGTAACTTCTTGAGCCTCTGCGGTGAGCGTATAAGCGATGATCGTGGCTCCAGCAAAGGGATTGGGATGATTGGCGATCGCTTGCAGTCCAAATGCGCCGCTGACAGTAACCGATAGTGTCTGTTCGCTCCAATTGCCGGCTATATCGGCCACCTTGATATTAATCGCATGGTCTCCCGGCAATAGCGTGGGACAGTAGCGCAGCGAGACTATTTTATTAGACTGAGCATTGAGCCAGCATGAGAGGTCAGCCTGGTCGACCGACTGATCATCCAGGAAAATCTGGGGCGGCTGAGTGTTCATATCGATGCCGGACTCATCTTCAATCACCGCACTGATGATTGGAGTGGACGATACATAGTCCTGCGCGGCAAAATTCTGGTTTTCGATGCGAACGGTTAGTTTTGGTGCCGTCCGATCGGCCACATGAAATAAACCAAACAGCCGATCACTGGCCAAAGCCGTTGCAGTAAGCTGGCGTTGGGTGGAGTCCCATCTGGTGGGTCGATGGCTCCAATTCCGATATGCCTCATCCCAGGCATAGATGCGGGGCAGGCTGTCCGAGTTGACTTTTGGATATTGGAAACTAACTGCATAAGTTTTGACAACCTGTGTCAGTTGATTCTGCAAACGCAAACCATAAATTTGCGGCATGGCGTCGGAGTGGAAGACGCTTTGAAACCCCAATGGGATGGGGTAATGCCGGCTCACTTCTTCGCCGACAACGGAAAAAATGTCAAATGAACAATTAGCGGTCACAGCACCCGGAGGGATGTTGACGCGAAAGCTGCCATCCGGACTGACGGCCGATCCCGCAGTGCCATACTGCTGGGTAATAAGCTGCACCTGCGTTCGCAGTTCATTATTGTCTTCATAAAATTCCGGCACCCGATTTTCGGCATCGATGATGAGCCCCAATTGAAGTCGACTCTGCGGCTGAGCCGGCCACGTGAAAATTATTATAGTATCGCTCTGGGCCGCCAAATGACGGATTAAGCGCTTTTCCAAAACTCGCATGGTAGAATCATCAGGATTGAAATCACCTATAGCCACCGAAAAATCCAGCGCAGGGGTTTCACCTTTGTTCAAAATAGTGGTCTGGATGAGGATCGTTTCATTGCCTGAAATCAATAGTTCCGGAGCAGCAAAGCGCAGATCAGCACGCCTGGGCACAGTCACGGAATAGACCGGGCTGGTCATGGCGGTTGATGCGGAATTGTTAGATTTGCGGAAGTGAGCGCTAATTTTGTAATAAATCTTGCTCCCCTCTGAAACCAGAACTTTTTGAATTGTTTGGTAATAACCGTCAGGGATTTTTTGCATGGGCAAATTGTACCATAAGTTTTGGTTATAACTGTACTGGCAAATTGCGGAATCCATGCCAGTAGGGGAGAGGCCCGCTGGCAATTCGATTTTCGCTTGAAAGCGAATAGAATCCTGATGGCCGGGCGTCGTGGGCATTGTGCCAACCTGCAGAAACACTGGCGCATTGATACCAATGGCTACGGCTCCGACGGCATCGCTGGTTGCGTTCCAGAGATAGGCCTTCAACCATGCGCTGCCAGAACTGCTGTGCGGTGGGACTGTAATGGTTGTCTCAAAACGACCATTCGCCGCCGAAACGACCTGCGTCGCCACCACTGAGTCGGCAGCATCCACCAGGCTGATTTTCGCCTGTCCTGAAAACGGTGGCGCAAAACTGCCCTTAACAGTTACCGATCCGCCGGTTAGGGCCATTTGTGGCGCAACATTCAGATCCATTTGTTGATCGGGCAAGCCAATGGCCATGGCTGGATCACCCAATAAATTATAGTTGTACACATGATCCCAATAGCCTCCAGTCCAGGCGATCATTCGCCATTTGGCATGAGTGGTCACCTGTCCCAGATGGCGCTGATCCAATTTGAATAGCGCTTCGAACAGACCATTGTTCAAATAATAATCGCCGTAGAGCCAGGCCCGGCCCGCTGAACCAAAGGTGGCCACACAGCCTTTGTCTTTCGCACGCAGCAGCTCCTCGCCCAATGAGGGGGTCCAGGGGTTGTCGAAATAGCCGATAAAGCAAGTGAGGCTGAAGATGACGGGCAAAGTACGGGCATTTTGTAGCAAGGCGATGTCCTCTAACAGAAAGAGGTCGGCATCGAAGAATACGCCGCCGCCACCATGGCCGATAAAATTAAGCACCGCCACCCCATTGTTGAACAATCCCACCAGTTCCTGTGTGCTGCCAAAATATCTGGAGCGAGGATTCGTGTAGAGTCTTGGAACCTCAAAACTCTTGGGGATGTATTCGTTGTAGAGATGATCGGCTGATGTTTCGAAAAAGCGATCATCGCCGCAAGCCAGACAAATTCGCTTTCGCCATTCGCCGATTTGCGGCTGCTTCTCATATTGGATAATTTTATTAATGACCGTTGCCGCCTCGTCGCTGGAGTTCACCGGCAATCGCCCGATGAACATATCAGGCAGTCGATCGTCGCCACTGACGCAAACGAAGGCGTTATCGCTAGAGGTGAGGCCCCAGGAATATGTATATTTCATCACTGTCGGAACAAAGCAGGTCTTGCCCCAATTTCTGGCCACCTGTTTGTCGAAGGCCCAGGTGGCATCGCCCAGCAGCAGCACATACAGCGGCGCGGGTGGCGTCCAATTTTCATAAGCATACTTGAGGAATTTCTGAATCGCTTCTGGATCGAAAATGCCGTAGCTAAATTCATCGTAAATGTCCTGAATGTCAACCAATTGTACCCGCAGTCCTTGCGACTGCCGATGTTCGACCATCAGTTGAGCGGCTTCCTGGAACTGATGATGGGTGATCAAAATATAGTCCGCCGCATTTTGGGGTGACTTCAGGTTCGATGGTACGTCAAAAATCAGTTGTGGGATCTTTTTAATCGCCTGCGGCCCAAAAATATAATAACGCAATTCGGCCAGCGGCGGCTGATCCTGAAATGTGACCTGATAACTGGAATCGGATTTTTGAATATCGAAATTGACCAGTCGCCGGCCAATATTGTCGATAATCGTTATCTCGGGTTGGCTGAAGCCGTTGATTTTGAACTCATGCATGGTTCGACCGCTCGATGACCAGGGAATTTCAATAAAATCCTCATGGGCGCAGAATTCTCGCCAGTAGCTGATCTCCACCCAGTTAAAAAATACCTGGTCCACCTCGCCAGCCGGCGTATCTCCGGGCAGGGTGACGCTCAAAGTGTTTGTTCCATTAGTGAGTTGCGCGTTGGGAATATCTCTCTGCATCTCATGAATTACCTGGCCATCCCAGTTTGCATCCTCGATCAAATAGCCATTGATTTTCACTAGGGTATGATGGTCGGGATTCTTATCCGGGTGAGTGGAGCCTTGTAACGATACCTTCACCCTGGCAGAATCATAGGCGGCAGGCTGGCAGAGTTGAAAATTGAATTCGTAGGTGCGCGATGGGCTCATGGTCTCCCAGAACCAATGATCTTGCGCCTCATCGGTGACCAACAGCAGTCGATCGAATAGCCTGTCCTGTTCGATATGCTCAGTGAACCTAAAAATATTCGGACGCACCAATTGATGGGAGTTTTTCAGGTATAGCCCGGCATCGGTTTCGGTCTGGCGTCGACCCCGATTTCCGTTCCAACTGAGCCAATAGACATTTCCCTCCGAATAGGGCGAGAGGTAGCTATCTTGCCCTCGATTGAATTCCCCATAAAATTCGATATAATCTTGGGCATCAAAGTGACCGTCCTTCTCGCCATGGACATAGATCGGCAGTTCAACGCTGCGATTCACCAGCCGCAGTGTACGCGGATCGATACCAGCCGTGACGATGCCCGCAGCTTCCAGATCCGCGTAAGTAATCCGATAGATCCCGTCTTCGTAGATGCAAATTTTGTAGCGATCTGCAGAATCCTTGGGTGCATCTGGTTTTTGCAGCCAGGGTGAGGCTTTCGGCGGCAAGCGCCAATTTCGGCCCGTGGCATAATTGAGTAGCAGTGCCTGCAATGCTTGTTCAAAAGCGAGCTGGGGAGATTGCGCAGGAACAATTGTTGAGATGTTTCCATTAAAGCTGAGTCGAAAAATGAGCGATTGGCAGGCTCTTGCCTTTTTGTGCAGGGGATGATACTGCACCGGGTAAATTTGCATCAGCGCCACTCGCTGATCGCGAATGAATCCGATCTCGCTGATCCTGACAGGGTCCTCCGGATACCAGCCATTCTGCCGATAGAAAGGTTCATCCCGTTGATATTGCAGACTGTCCCGGTCATTCTCCGTCGGGATCTGACGGGGCACAGGCAAAATAGTTCCTGCCGAGAGGTCGGTGAATGGTGCAGCGATGATTTGTATCTGGACATCCCCGGCTGCAGGAATCGCCACGGTCATTCCCAGGACGGGCAGTTGCGGCCGACCGGGTTCGATGGTCGTTTGAAATCCGGGGATCGAAATGAGTCGATAGGCTTCCTGACCGATTATTTTTTCAGAAATGGAAATCGAATCGATTTTGATTTGAATCGTGATATGATTTTCGGTCGATTCGAGAACTTGTATCGCATCGCTGCCAATGCTCTGGCCAGAGAGTTGCCTGGCACCCGCAATCACAATGGCTATGAAAACAATCAATATTGGCGATCGATAAGCATTCATTGAGATCAAAATTAGGTTTGATGGGTCTAACTTAAGCGCCCTAAGCTCACAGAATTGAAATCCCACCAGATTGCCATTTCACTATATCATCGCTGACTGTGTTTCGAATGACGACTGGAGACTGATGACTGGAGACTGATTTATGACTTATATACTGCAAACAATATCTGCTGCTCAATTTTAGAAATTCAGTGATCCGCAATTGGGAAAAGGCCAGACGCCAATTTAACAATACAAGATACTCACCACAGCTATTGCCCACAATGCCACATCAATCAGCAGCGGCATGTCTGAAATAAAGGTAATTTCAGGGGCGCCGCCTTGATTATCTTCGTACACCAGAAAAAGGTAGCGGAAAATGCCAAAAATGACAAAAGGAATAGTTACGACCATCGAATTCGGAGCGCCTTGGGCAAAAGTTCGTGGCGCCAGGGTATAAAGCGCATAAGCGATCAGCGTAGCTCCGGTTATTCCTGAAATCATCTGGTCCAGCAGATGAGGACTATATTGTGTTAGACTTTGGCGGTGATGGTTAGCTTCTTTGCCTAAAAGCATCAGCTCGTGACGACGTTTGGCAAGCGCTAGAAGCAATGATAAAAACAGGGTACAAATCAATAACCAGGGTGACGATGGCACATTAATTACCACGGCACCAGCGATAGCTCGCAACACAAATCCAAGGGCAATGATGAGCACGTCCCAAATAGCAATTCTTTTTAAATAAGCCGAATAGCAGATCATTAGCCCCACGTACCCCAGACAGACTAATGCAAATTTTTTATCCAGCCAAAAGGCGAGAAACAAACTCGTTAGCAGCAGCGCTGTTGCGAGTCGTTTTGCCAGATCAATGGGAATTTTGCCCGATGCAATCGGCCGTAATCGCTTCAATGGATGTTGCTGATCTTTTTTCAGATCGATCAGATCGTTGATGATATAAATTGCCCCGCTGATCAAACAAAAGATTCCGAATGCAGCCAAGGTCCTTGTGAATAATACCAACGAAAATAGACGATGCGAAAAAATTAGACCTGCGAACAGCAGGAAGTTTTTGGTCCACTGGTGGGGGCGTAAGGATTTTATTAGCTCTATTAGCATATAGAATAAGCTATCTTTATTTTCGTTGCCTTTTACAGTTGCTCATCCATTCATCATTTCTCAAATTACTATTCAATTTCTGTGGCTTTCACAAAACAGATCAACTTTACTCCCGTGCTTTCATAAGAATTTTGAATTTTGAAATTCTCAATGCAATATTTAAAAATATGACCCTTGGGATCACTATGGAAGGTTCTGCTTAAAAACAACCAGAAGCGATCTCGCTGATCGATGATGCCATTAAAATCAGATTTTAATTGCGTTGGATCGACGAACTGATATTTTGATGGATATGAAATGAATTTGATGTCTTCGCTTGGACAATAATATCTCAAATTTGACGCTGTATAGCCCGCACTGCAAATGACCAGATCATTGCTATGTGCATGTGTTTTTAAAAACAGACCTGATCCCCGATTGTCTTCCCGATGATATTTTTGATTGAAATAATAGTTGTTCAGAGATAGGACACAAAGACCAATTAGGAGACTAGATGCGATTAAGCGTATCAAGTAATTTTTTATGCTCAATAATCCAATAGCAATGAAAATAATGAATGCGGGAAATGAGAGGATTGAATAGCGAACATTAAAGGGATGAACAGGGCTAATCATTGAGCCCAAAATGGCAAAAAAAAGCGGACAGGTGAATAACAGCAAGCTAATCCAAAAAGCTTGCTTGTAATTCTTGTATAGCTTTATCACTCCCAAACCAAGTAATGATGAAACCAGCACCATGATCGGCAAAATCAGATGAAGACAAGAGAGCAATATTTTTAATTTATCTTGAGCATGCCATTCTGTTAAAGATGGCCCCAGTGAAAATCCTGTGCTAAACGTCCAGATTGTATAGGCTATGGACGTGAAAATTTTTGTCGATCGATGAGGATCGCCTCCAGATGCGGGTGGATTGATCATCAAATAAAATAGGGCGGGAATAATCAGAATGATAATCGCTATAAAGATTTTTAGCCAGTACAGCCGATTGGTTTTAAAATAAAACAGTAATATATAACTGAATAAGGCACCAATAAAAGAAATAGCTATAGTGTGACAATAAAATGTCAATGCAACCGATCCCAAAAAAGCTGCCTTTAGCCACTGATTTTGAGGTTTCGAGATCAGTTCCTGAAACAACCAGAGTGAGAGCAGCGATAGAAAGAGCAGCAAAGCATAAGGTCGTGCTTCCTGGCTGTACCAGATGTGGAATGGTGAAAGTGCCATAAGCATCGAAGCCATGAAGCCCATTCTTTTGCCCAATAATTTTCTAACGACAAGATAAAATAACGCTACGCTCAAAATACCAAATAGTGCTGATGGCAAGCGAAGCATCAATTCAGCGTTTCGCTGATTAAGCTGTAATAGAAAATGACTCATCAAGAAATAGAGAGGCGGGGCATTGTTGGTTATAGTCGGATGAAACAACAATTGGGCCGCCGATTGCTTCGCAGCTTTGATGGTAATAATTTCATCCGTCCAGTAACTTTGATGATCTAATCGATAGATACGCAACAGCGAGGATAAAATCAATAATGCCATTAACAGATAGATCTCGTATTTTTGAAAAACATGCCTATTTCGCTTAATCTCGGACATATTTAAACACCCCTCCATCCCAGGTCCCAGCATAGATTATTCGGGTATCTTTTGGATCAATTGCAATGGCTCGGACATCCAGGGTGGTGAGGCCATCATTCATTTTTTCCCACGTCTTAGCCCCATCAGTGGTGATAAATACACCCTGTTTTGTTCCAACATAAATAGCCTCCGAGTTATCGGTGGCAATTGCCATGCAATTTATCGTAATCCCATTCAACATATCGCTCTCACAGTGCCAGGTTTTTCCAGTATCAGAACTGCAATAAATTCCCTTGCTACTGATAGCAGCCCAGGCAACAATTGATTCTTTGTGATTCATTTCCATGAATCCTGCGGCATAATAATAGCCATCGCTTGATTTTGGCAGACCCGATTGTGCCGCTTCCCAGGATTTTCCACCATCAACACTGGTGTAAATCCCGTTATATTTGGTGCCTAAAAATAGGGTATTGGCCTGAAAATCAACAGCCAATGATCTAATTTTTCCCAATTGAATTGCCAGCGATTGCCAGTTATTTCCACCATCATCTGATTTCAATAATTCTGCCTCTGAAATGCAATATAATGAGTTGACATTTTCTTTATTTTCTTGGATCGAAAGTATTCTAGTGTCGGTGATACCGCTATTTCTTTGTTGCCAATTCGCCCCGCCATCATTCGAATAAAAAATTCCATGTCCCCAAGTTGCTGCATATAGAACGTTACCATCTTGCGGATGACAGATGAGCGCTTTTATATCATTGGTGGTCATTCCATTGTTCGTGATCTGCCAGGATTTTCCACCATTGGTTGATTTGAAAATTCCATCGTAGCACGAGACATACAATGTCGCTGGACGATTGGGATCAATGGCGATGGCTTGAATGTGCAGGTCAGTAAGTCCTGAATTTAACGGCACCCATTTATTTTTCTTTGTATCTGGACCAGATGGATTTTTTAGGAAGCACCCAGACTGGATAAAAAGAATAGCACCGCAAATGATCATTATAGGCATTTTCTTCAGCATAAGCATGAAATATCCCCCTTAGAACCTTCATTCAATTCTGTGCGGAAATTCCTTATTCTTTCGACTGCCATTTTCGATAGCTCCCAGAATGTTCGTGCGAGCAGGTAGTATATTCTCATGGAAACATCATTTTCATATTTGAAGATAAAACGATACCATTGCATCAGCCCAGCTAAACGTTTACGACTGACATTGTTCTCGTGAATTCG
>JAPDQM010000089.1:0-16587 GCA_034505795.1 Candidatus Zhuqueibacterota bacterium | reverse complement strand
GCCATCCCGCAAATAGCGCCCCAGATCACCGGTGCGATACAATCGATCACCCGGCTTATCGGAGAATGGATTGGCAATGAACTTTTGGGCCGTGAGATCGGGCCGGTTCAAATAGCCTCTGGCAACGCCAGCACCACCCACATATAATTCACCCGGCACGCCCACTGGCACCGGTTCTAAATGCTCATTGAGAATATAAACCTGCAAATCCGGAATCTGAATGCCGATCACGCTGCCTGGAGCCGTTTCTAAATCCAGCAATCGCAACGGGCGGTAGGTCACGTGCACCGTTGTTTCAGTAATTCCGTACATATTGACCAATAGTGGCTGTTGATCACCATGCCGATCGTACCAGGGTCTCAGACTATTGAATTCCAGTGCTTCACCACCAAAAATAATCAATCGCAACGCCAGATCAGGCGATTGGCCGACCGTCTCTTCCGCCCGAATGAGTTGTCGAAAAGCGGACGGCGTTTGATTGAGCACTGTCACCCGTTCACGACAGAGCAATTGATAAAAGGCTTCGGGAGATCGGCTCACCAAATAGGGCACCACCACCAATCGACCGCCATAGAAGAAAGCCCCCCAGATTTCCCACACCGAGAAATCGAAAGCATACGAATGGAAGAAGGTCCAAACATCCCGCTCATCAAAGTGATACCATTCATCCGTCGCCTCGAAAAGCCGGACGACATTAGCATGGGTGATCATGCATCCTTTTGGCTTTCCCGTCGAACCAGACGTGAAAATCACGTAGGCCAGGTGTTCCGGCGTGGCCTCATTTGGAAGGTTTTCGGTGCTCTCCTGGCTGATTTTTTCCCAATCCGAATCCAGGCACAGGACTTGGGCTTGAGATTGAGGCAGCTTATCCAGCATGTGCGCCTGAGTTAGCAGCACGGGCGTCTGCGTATCTTCTAGCATAAAGGCAATGCGATCTGCCGGATAGACCGGATCCATGGGCACATAAGCGCCGCCGGCTTTCAAGATACCCAGTATGGCCACGACCATGTCAAGGGTTCGTTCCATGTACATCCCGACCAACACGTCTGGACCGACACCAAATCTTTTCAAATATCGTGCCAATTGGTTGGCACGAGCATTTAACTCGCCGTAGGTGAAAAATTGATTTTCATAAGTTACCGCAACGGCTTCAGGATTCTTTGCGACCTGCAGCTCCACAATTTCATGAATGCATTTTTCCTGGGGATAGCTGATCGACGTATCATTCCACTCATACAGCAACTGTTTGCGCTCCGCTTCGGCCAGGAAAGGCAACGTGGAAATCGGCTGCTCTGGATTGGCCACAATACCTTCCAGCATGATTTTAAAATGCTCGATCATGCTCTCGATGGTTTCTGTATCAAATAAATCGGTGTTGTACTCGAATGAGCCCGCCAGTTCCTCACCTTGCTCGACCATGGAAACGGTAAGATCAAATTTAGCGATTCCTGTCTCCGCCTCCACCGGGCTTAAAGTTAAATCCGGCAATTTTTGGCTTCCCAAAGGCAGATTCTGCAGCACGAACATCACCTGAAATAGCGGCGTATGGCTCATATTCCGCTTGGGCTGGATAATGTCCACCAGCATTTCAAATGGCAAATCCTGATGCGCATACGCACCCAGGGCCATTTCCCGGACTCGTCTCAGAACCTCTTTGAAACTGGGATCGCCAGAGAGATCACCTCTCATCACCAATGTATTGACAAAGAAGCCAATGAGGCTTTCGGTCTCGGAACGATTACGATTGGCAATGGGAGTTCCTACGTTAATATCGTCCTGGCCGGTGTAGCGATACAACAGCGTCTGCAGTGAAGCCAGCAACGTCATGAATAGCGTAGCCCCTTCGGCCTGACTGAGCGCTTTGATCGCCTGACTTAGTTCTGCCGGCAGTGAAAACGCCAACGTATTGCCGTTATAAGTTTGTAATGGTGGTCGGGGACGATCCGTGGGCAGTTCCAACAACGGTTGGCTACCCGCTAATTGTTGTTTCCAGAAATTGACCTGCGCCTCCAGCACTTCATCTTTCAACCATTCCCTTTGCCAGAACGCAAAATCGGCATACTGGATAGGCAATTCAGGTAGCGGCGATGGCAAGCCCTGCGAAAAAGCTTCGTAGAGAATGGCCACTTCACGAATCAGCACGCCCATCGACCAACCATCAGAAATGATGTGATGCATGGTGAAGAGCACGATATGATTCTGCTCATCCATTCGAACGAGATGAACTCGCAACAATGGTCCCTTGGTTAAATCAAAAGGCCTTTGCGCCTCTGCTCGTGCCAACTCCAGCGCTTCTATCTCCCGATCTTCCGGGGGCAAGTCGGTCAAATCGATGACTGGCAGTGCTATCTTCAACTCCGGGGCTATCACCTGAATGGCCTTCCCCTCAATGGCCGAAAAGGTGGTGCGGAGCGATTCGTGTCGTTTCACAATTTCGTTCAAGCTTGATTCGAGCGCGGCAATATTCAAGTCTCCCGTCAAACGAACGGCCGCCGGCAAGTTATAAGCTGCGGTTCCAGCTTCCAGTTGATCCAGGAACCATAGCCGTTGTTGCGCAAACGACAGCGGCAGATATTGATCGCGCGAAATGCGTTCAATCTTTGGAATCTCTCGCTTAAGTCCCATTTGAAGTGACATCCGAGCCGTGTCAATCACCTGGGACAGATAAGCAATATGCGGTGTTTCAAACAGATGCCGAATCGGCAGTTCCACATCAAAGGTATCCCGAATACGGGACATGAGCTGCGTTGCGATTAGCGAATGCCCGCCCAGTTCAAAGAAATTATCGTAGACACCAATTTGCTCCACTTCAAGCATTTGCGACCAGATCGAAGCCAATATTTCCTCGGTCGGGGTGCGAGGTGCCACGTATGCCTGTCCCGCACGGGTTTCTGCCGCTTCCGGCTCGGGCAATGCCTTGCGATCAATTTTTCCGTTCGGCAATAAGGGCAATTTTTCAAGCCGAACAAATGCGGTGGGAATCATATATTCGGGCAACTGATCTTTCAAAAAATCTCGCAATTCACGAACCGTGGGCGCATCTGGCGTCGTCGAAACAATGTACGCAACCAATTGTTTAATGCTCTTCGCCTCTCCCTTGTCCAGGGCCAGAACGACCACATCTTGAATCGCTGGATGCTGGCTGATGGCGGATTCGATTTCTCCCAATTCAATCCGGAAACCACGGACTTTTACCTGCTGATCAATGCGGCCCAGAAATTCGATGTTGCCATCGGGTAAAAAGCGAGCCAGATCACCTGTGCGATATAGTCGGGCGCCAGGATATGAACTGAAGGGATTGGGGATAAATTTTTCAGCGGTCAAATCGGGTCGCTGATAATAGCCTCGTGCCAAACCAATTCCGCCGATGAATAACTCCCCTTTAACACCGCGCGGTACAGGATTCATGTGGCGATCCAAGATGTAAAGCTGCACGTTTTGAATCGGTCGCCCAATGGGAATGGTCATGCCCTGCTCTGAAATTTCCGTTACCCGATAGCTGGTTACACCAATGGTTGATTCGGTCGGGCCATAGGCATTAATTAGCCGACGGTCGCTGGCCCAGCGCCGAGCTATGTCTTTGGTACAGGCTTCGCCGGCAGAAATAATGGTCTCCAACGCTGGTAGATTATCGTTCGGCAAAATTCTGAGTAATGACGGCGGCAAAGTAACCGTGGTAATCTCTTCCGCCTGAAGCAAGCGAATAAGCTGCGGCATCGACATCAATGTGTCGCTACTGGCCAGATAGAGCCTGGCACCGGTCAGCAGCGCCATAAATATTTCCGAAACCGATGCGTCGAAGCTGAAGGAAGCAAATTGCAGCACACGACTTGCCGAAGTCACGGCAAAATCCTGAATTTGCGAATGTGTTAGATTGCATAAGCCTCGGTGGTGCAGCATCACTCCTTTCGGTCGACCCGTCGAGCCAGAAGTATAAATCATATAGGCCAGATTGTCAGGAGTCGTGTTAACGGTCAGATTGCTACTGCCATAGCTTGCGATCTGACCCCAATCGCGATCCAGACATACAATTCGAATTTCATCTGCTGGGAAATTTGGAAGCAGCCGTTCCTGGGTCAATAGAATGGACATGCCCGCATCTAATAGCATGTATCCAATGCGATCTTTAGGATAATTCGGATCGATGGGCAAATAGGCGCCCCCGGCTTTCATGATCCCCAATAATCCCACCACCATCTCGATTGATCGCTCGACGCTGATGCCGACAATTTTGTCGGGGCCAATCCCTTGTTCCCTTAAAAAATTCGCCAACTGATTTGCCCGAGCATTGAGTTCCCGGTAGGTCAATTGTTGCCCTTCGAACACCACAGCAATGGCATCCGGCGTTCGTTCCACCTGAGCTTCGAACAGTTCATGAATACAGCATTGATCAGGGAAGGCAGCCCCGGTATGGTTCCATTCGATCAGGAAGCGATGCTTCTCTTCGTCGGTCAGCATTGGCAACAGGGAGATCGGCTGCTCAGGTTGCGTTACTGCGCCCTGGAGTAGCACCTGAAAATGAGCAACCATCTCGTCAATGGTCGTGCCGTCAAATAGGTCGGTATTGTATTCCAGAACCACGCCCAACCCATCGCCAGTCTCTTCCACTGACATCGTTAAATCGAATTGGGTCGTTCCGCTCTGCGCCATGATCGGGATCATCTGTATGTCTGATGTTTCAATCGACGGCTGCGGATTATTTTGCAGCACGAACATGACCTGGAACAACGGCGTGTGACTCAGATCACGCTCCGGCTGAATCATTTCCACCAGTTTTTCAAAGGGCACATCCTGATTTTGGTAGGCGCCCAAACAAACGCCTTTCACCCGCTTCAGCAGTTCCACAAAACTGGGATCACCTGACAAATCCGTTCGCAACACCAGCGTGTTCGCAAAGAATCCAATCAAATTTTCAACTTCCTGTCGAGTCCGATTCGCAATGGGCGTACCCACGCTGATGTCCGTTTGACCAGCGTAGCGATGCAGCAGGGTTTTGAAAGCAGCCAGCAGCGTCATAAACAATGTGACGCCATGCTCCTGACCAAGCTGGTACAGTTTATCCGAAACATCCTTTGAAATCTCGAATGATCGCAGCGAACCATTGAACGTTTTGATCGCCGGTCGCGGACGATCGGTCGGCAATTCCAATAGCGCCGGTATATTGGCCAGTTTCTTTTTCCAGTAGAGCAATTGATTTTCTAATACTTCGCCCGTAAGCCAGTTCCGTAACCAGTGCGCATAATCGGCATATTGAATGGGCAATTCAGGTAGCGGAGATGGCTGACCCTGGGAAAAGGCGTTATACAGAATGCCCATCTCTTGCAACAAGATATTCACCGACCAGCCATCAGAAATGATGTGATGCATGGTAAACAGCACCACATGTTCGTCGTCGGCCAATTTCAACAGCGTCGCACGGAACAGGGGGCCTGTCGCCAAATTGAACGGCCGACTGGCATCTTCATTTGCCAGCCGGGAGATTTCGGCCTCTCGTTCGGCCTCCGACAGCATCGTTAGATCCACCTGCGGCAGGGAAAAATCTGGCTCAGGGGCAATGACCATAATCGGTCTTCCCTTCACTGCGGCAAACCGGGTGCGCAAAATTTCGTGGCGTCGTATCACTTCTAAAATGCTCCGCTCAAAGGCCAACAAGTTCAGTTTGCCTTTCAATCGCACCGATGAGGGAATGTTGTAGAACGACTGCCCGGGATCGAGCTGATCCAGAAACCAGAGTCGTTGCTGCGTAAACGAGAGCTCCAGTTCGACACCTGGATGCCTGGGGATGGGCTCGATTGGTGGCATCTCCAGGGGTCCCGCAGCGAGCTTCGCACGCTCGATTCGTTCGGCAAAAGCCGAGAGCGTCGGTGCTTCAAACACCGTGATCAACGGCAGTTCGACCTTAAAATGCTCCCGGACCCTTGAAATCAACTGAGTTGCCAATAGTGAATGACCGCCCAATTCAAAAAAGGTATCGTGAATTCCAACTCGATCGATCTTGATCAAATCCAACCAAATCTTAGCCAATTCGCGCTCGGTATGCGTTCGTGGCGCCACATATTCCTTTTTCATATCGCTGCGACTGATTTCCGGTGTCGGCAATGCCCTGCGATCCACTTTGGCGTTAGCGGTGAGCGGAATCTCGTCGAGTTGAATGAAGGCCGCCGGGATCATGTACTCTGGCAATTTCTCTTTGAGAAAATCACGCAGTTCCTCAAGCGAAGGCATGGTTTCGCCTACCGGAACGATATAGGCCACCAGACGGACATCATTTTCCATCTGCCAATCAATCACCACATTTTCCTTGATGGCGGGATGTTGTCCCAGGACTGCCTCGATTTCCCCCAATTCGATGCGGAAGCCGCGGATTTTTACCTGATTATCGATACGGCCAAGAAATTCGATATTGCCATCGGAAAGATATCGCGCCAGGTCGCCGGTGCGATAAAGCCGGGCCCCAGGTTCCTGCCCAAATGGATCTGGAATAAATTTTTCAGCAGTCAGCTCGGGTCGGTTGAGGTAGCCCCGTGCGACGCCAACGCCGCCGATGAACATTTCACCCGCCACACCAATTGGCACCGGCTCGAGGTGCTGATCCAGCAGATAAATCTGCATATTCCCAATTGGAGAGCCGATCGGTACCGACCCAACTTTCTGAAAATCGTGTGGCGTATCATAGTTCATACAACCGACCACGGTCTCAGTTGGCCCGTACTCGTTGATCAATTTTGTCGCTGGCGCATATTTCAGCCAGAAGGCAATGTGCTCAGTGGTTAAATTTTCGCCGCCAATGATAAAGGCTTTGACCAGATCGGCGGCGTTCTCGGGAAACACTTGTTGACCCAGCAACTTAAGATGCGCCGGCGTAATCTTTACCAGACTGAAATTGCGGTATTCCTGTAAGGTCCGAGCGACGATTTCGATATCTTTGGTTTCTGGGGTCAAGTAAACCGCATGCCCCACCAGAAGCGGCGCATACAGGCCGGTGATCGTGGCGTCGAACGCCAACGAAGAATGCACCAGCGCTCCCCGGCCTTCCTTTAACGGATAGGTTTTTAGACACCAGAAAAGGTAATTCATCAGGCTTCGATGCGAAATCATGGTTCCTTTGGGCTTACCGGTGGAGCCGGAGGTATAGATCACGTAAGCCAGGTTTTCCCCTGTCAGCTCAACATCGAGATTTTCGTCATTTTCATTCGCAATGCTGCCCCAGTCGCAATCCAGGCAGATTGTTACCAATTGCGGTGCTGGGCCAGCGTTGACTGTTTTCTCCGGATAACCGGTCAGTCTGGCAGGTAAATTGCCCAGCAGTCTCTCCTGCGTAAGCACCACCATCACCTTCGCATCTTCGAGCATGTAGGCGATCCGTTCCTGGGGATAGGATGGATCGATTGGCACATAAGCTGCTCCCGCCTTCAGAACACCTAACATGCCCACCATCACCTCTAGCGAGCGTTCCATGTAAATGCCCACCAGCGTCTCACGGTCGACACCCAATTTTCGCAAATGACGCGCCAGTTGATTGGCTGCCTGATTCAATTCCAGATACGTCAATTGTTCAACACCAAACACCACGGCTGGAGCATGCGGCGTTTGATTCACTTGACTTTCAAACAATCGATGGACAAATTGATGGTGCGGATAATCCACGTGCGTCGCGTTCCACTCAATGATAGCACGATCACGTTCGGCGGCTGTGAGCAATGGAATCTGATCAATCCGCATTTCTGGTGCTGCCACAACCTGCGCCAGCAGGTTTTCAAAATGCCGGAGCATGCGGTCGATGGTGGTTTCGTCGAACAGATCGGTATTGTATTCCAGAGCACCCGCCAAATTATTTCCCTCTTCCAGCATGAACATCGTCAGGTCAAATTTTGAAGTGCCGCTGTGGTTTTCAACCGGGCTGATCGTTACGCCGGAAACATTGGTTGGTTGGCCGGGTACATTCTGAATCACAAACATCACCTGGAACAACGGCGAATGACTCAGATCTCGCTGCGGTTGGATAGCATCCACCAATTTTTCAAATGGCAAATCCTGATGCGCATAAGCCCCAAGCGCCACATTGCGAACGCGTTGTAGCAATTCTTTGAACGTCGGTCGGCCCGAAAGATCGGTCCGAAAAACCAGAGTGTTCACGAAAAAGCCAACAATATTTTCCAGTTCTGCCCGCGTGCGATTGGCAATGGGCGAACCGACCGCGATATCATCCTGCCCGGAATAGCGGTACATGAGCGTCTGGAATGCAGCCAGCAAGGTCATGAAGAGCGTGGTTCCTTCGCGGTTGCACAGTTCCTTGATCGCCTGACTCAACGATTCAGAGAGACGGAATGTTTTATATGAACCATTAAAGGTTTGAACCGGCGGACGAGGACGATCCGTTGGCAATTCCAGCCGTTGCGGCGCACCAGCCAATTGTTGCTTCCAATAGTTCAATTGTGCTTCCAGCACCTCGCCCTGCAGCCATTGCTGCTGCCAGTAGGCAAAATCAGCATATTGAATTGGAAGCTCTGGCAACGGCGATGGGCGCTGATGCGTAAAGGCATCGTAGCATAGCGTGATCTCTCGCACCAATACCGTGGTCGACCAATCATCGCCGATGATGTGATGCATGGTGTAGAATACCACATAGTCATCGGCATCGACCTGCACCAGCGTTGCACGAAGCAACGGTCCGATGGTGAGGTCGAATGGCGTTTGTCCCTCCTGTCGGGCAATCTCCTGGATGTGCGATTCCCGATCTTCCCTGGGCAGACGACGCAAATCGATCTTTCGGAGCGGAATTGTCATCTCGGGATGGATCACTTGATAGGGTTTGCCCCCCTTAGCGTGGAATGTTGTCCGCAGGGACTCATGTCGTCGCACGACTTCGTTCAAGCTCTGTTCCAAAGCATCGACATCCAGGTGTCCCTTAAATCGAACCGCTTCGGGGATATTGTAGAACGGGCTGTTCGGCTCCAATTGGTCGAGGAACCACAGCCGCTGCTGAGCAAAAGACAGCGGCAGTTCCTGATCCCTGGAGATGGGTACAATAGGCGGCGCCTCCAGGCCTGGCTCAGACAGCTTGGCGATGTCGATCTTTTTGGCCAACTCGGCCACAAACGGGACCTCAAAAATGCTGCGCAGCGGCAATTCGATTTCGAATTCGTCGCGAATTCGAGACACCAGTTGAGTAGCCAGCAGCGAATGCCCGCCCAATTCAAAGAAATTGTCATTGACGCCAATTTTTTCGACTCCCAACACCTGCGACCAGATGCGAGCCAGCTTTTCTTCAGTTGGTGTGCGAGGAGCAACGTACTCGGTCGCCGAAACAGCAGCCGATTCCTGGTCCGGCGCTGGTAGCGCTTTGCGGTCGATTTTGCCGTTGGGTGTCAACGGCATGGCATCGAGAAAGACAAAATAGGATGGCACCATATAGTCGGGCAATTGCTCTTTCAGAAAGCTATGAAATTCGCCAACGGTCGGCTGAACTCCATTTTTGGAGACGATGTAAGCTACCAACCTTTTGCTGCCGGGCGCATCCTCGCGTGCTGTAACCGCTACTTCTTTTACCTGATCATGTTTGCCCAGAACGCTTTCAATTTCGCCTAACTCGATTCGGAAGCCGCGGATTTTGACCTGATTATCGATGCGACCGAGAAACTCGATATTGCCATCAGCAAGAAAACGAGCCCGATCACCGGTGCGATACAAGCGATCGCCCGGAATGCCACTGTAGGGATTGGGAATGAATTTTTCCGCCGTCAATTCGGGGCGATTGAGATAGCCTCGCGCAAGACCGGCACCACCCACGCACAATTCACCCGGGACACCGATCGGCACAGGCTGGGTGTGTTGATCCAGAATGTAAATTTTGGTGTTATTGAACGGAATTCCAATGGGAACCAGTCGTTCCAGCGACAGATTCAAATCCTGACTCTCAAAATAGGAACTGTCAATGGTTGCTTCAGTCAAGCCGAAAGTATTCAGCAGACGGGTCTGCGGCCCGCAATAATTCATGAATTTCTTGTATTCGCCAACATACCATACGTCAGACCCGGCAATGAGCACCTTCATGAATTCGAGAGTCTGACCAGAATTATCCAGGTATTGTACCAGATTACGCAGTACCGCCGGCACGAATTCGGCAATATCCACCTTTTCCTTGAGCATCAATTGATAGAGCTTGTCGGCTTCCAGCAGCAGATCTCGGGGCACCAGTACCAATTTGCCGCCCGAGCAAAGCGCCCGCGCCAGATCTCCCGAAAATACGTCAAATGAAAAGCTGGCCATTTGCAGATGGCTCGTGGCGTCGGTACGCAGCCGAAAGGTCTCTTCCCACGCCTGATATTGATTCACTAGGGTTCGGTGCATTACCATTACACCCTTGGATTTGCCTGTTGAACCCGAAGTATAAATGACATACACCAGATTATCCGGCGTTACATTGAGTGTCGGCGTTGCGGTGCTTTCCTTAGCAATCTGCTCCCAATCCGAATCCAGACAGATGATCTCAGCAGCGTTTTCTGGCAAATCTGGCACAATGCGCTGCTGCGTCAATAAAACAGTAACCTTTGAATCTTGCAGCATGTGGGCGATACGGTCTTTGGGATAGGTCGGATCAATGGGCACATAAGCACCGCCCGCTTTGAGCGTGCCCATCACCCCCACAATCAGCTCCAGCGATTTCTCGGCACAAATTCCCACCAGCTTCTCCGGCTGGACCCCGCGTTTGCGCAAATAGTGCGCCAGTTGATTAGCTCGCTCATTCAACTCCTGATAGGTGAGATACTGGCCATCAAATGCCACAGCGGTTGCTTCCGGCGTAAATGCAGCCTGGGCTTCGAACAATTGATGAATGCACAGGCCGGTTGGATAATCAGCTTGGTAATTGTTCCATTCGACCAGCACTTGTTGCCGTTCTGGCGCCGGCAAGATGGGGAGCCGGGAAATTCGTTCCTCCGGATTGGCAACGATTCCCTCCAGCAACTCCCGATAATGTCGCAGCAATCGCAGCATGGTGGCTTGATCAAATAAATCGGTATTGTATTCAAGCGACACACTCGCCCCTGCCATCTGCTCTGTGACCATCAGAGTCAAATCAAAAGTTGAAGTACCCGCATTGATATCCAGTGTGCTGAGGCTGACATCGGGCAATTCCACCCCGCCGTTCATGGGATTGTTTTGCAGGATAAACATCACCTGGAACAGCGGCGAATGGCTCATGTCCCTTTCGGGTTGCACCAGTTCCACCAATCGCTCAAAGGGAATATCCTGGTTGCTGTACGCGCCCAGCGTGACCTCTCTCACTCGCTGCAACAGTTCTCTGAACGTTGGATCGCCGGCAAGATTAGTGCGCAGCACCAATGTATTGACAAAAAATCCAATCAAGTCTTCAATTTCCGGCCGGTTCCGATTGGCAATTGGCGAACCGACAGCGATATCCTCCAGGCCGGTATAGCGATAAAGCAGGGTTTGAAATGCTGCCAGCAAAGTCATGAAAAAAGTAGCGCCTTCCTGACTGCTCAGAACCTTCAATTGATCAATCAGCTTGCCCGGAAACGTCACTTCCACGGTATCACCATTGGAAGTCTGAATGGCTGGCCGCGGACGATCGCTCGGCAGCTCCAATATCTGGAGTTTACCATAGCGTCCATTAAGCTGATTTTTCCAATAGTCCAGTTGCTTCTCCAGCACCTCACCGGTCAGGTATTCCTGTTGCCAGACCGCGAAATCTGCATATTGGATGGGCAATTCTGGCAGGGGGACCGGTTGATTATTGATAAACGCATTGTAGAGAATAGAAATTTCGCGAATCAACACTCCAACCGACCAGCCATCAGAGATGATGTGATGCATGGTAAACAGCACCAGGTGATCCCGTTCATCCAACTTAATTAGCTTAATCCGAACCAGGGGGCCCGTAGTTAGATTGAACGGCGTCCGGGCCTCCAATTTGGCCAGACGAATCGCTTCTGCTTCGCGTTCCTCGACGGCAAGATGACGCAAGTCTTCAACGGGGATGGATATCCAGGAAAATGGATGAATAACCTGCATCGGTTTTCCATTGATCCTGGTGAAAGTGGTTCGCAATGTTTCATGTCTTCGCACGACCTCATTGATGCTCTGCTCAAGAGCTGCCACATTCAATTGCCCTTTGAATCGCACCGCCGAGGGAATATTGTAAAATGGGCTATTGGGTTCGAATTGATCCAGAAACCATAGCCGCTGCTGAGCATAGGATGTTGGAAAAACATAAACATCCTGCTCCGATATATTCTGAATGTTCTCTGACATTGTTAATTTCCCCGTTTTAATTGCTCGCTTCCCTCTTTTTGAATAACCAATCTTTGGGCAAAAATCCCAAAGAAGTTCAATTTTCAATTCCAGCTACATCATAGATCCCAGCAGGTGCATTGACGTCTGGAATTGGATTGTTTGGTATTGAAATTTCTTGCCATCTTGAGATTTGATAATTGGAATTTATGCCCTATGCTTCACTTTTGTTGAAGCTCCGCCAGACTCACGCGATGGGCTTCTCTCGAAACCCGCTTAATCGCCGGTGCCTGTGGCTGATCCTGACCCAGAATTTTTTTCTGATCAATTTCCTCGGCCAATTCAGCAATTCTCGGCTTTTCAAAAACGACACGCAACGGTAATTCCACCTGGAACGCCGTGCGGAGCCGAGACATAAACTGAGTGGCCAGCAGTGAGTGTCCACCCAGGTCAAAGAAACTATCGTAAATCCCAACCTGTTTTAGATTCAGCAATTCAGCGCAGATAGCCGCCAGTTGCTTCTCGGTTTCGGTGCGCGGCGCCACATACTCGATTTCCAGATCGGGCCGCGATTGATCCGGCGCTGGCAGCGCTTTTCGGTCGACCTTATTATTCGGCGTCAGCGGAAATTTATCCAGCACCATGAAATACGAAGGCACCATATATTCTGGCAATCGCTGCCGCAAGTAGTTGCGCAGCTCGGTGATCTTCAACTCAATTCCTGGCTTCGGAATCAAATAGGCGGCGAGACGCCGATCGCCTGGCAAATCTTCGCGAACCAGCACGATCACATCAAGCACATCCGGATGTTCACCCAAAACGGCCTCGATCTCACCCAGTTCGATGCGAAAACCACGCACTTTGACCTGAAAGTCGATGCGGCCCAGAAATTCCACGTTGCCGTCGGGCAGATAGCGCACCAGGTCTCCGGTGCGGTAGAGTCGTTCGCCTGGCGTCGAAGTGAACGGGTTGGGGATGAATTTATCCGCAGTCAAATCCGGTCGGCCGAGATAGCCGCGAGCCAATCCCACGCCACCCACACAAAGTTCTCCAGCCACGCCGATGGGTACCGGTTGCCATCTGGTATCCAGCACATATAATTGAAAATTATTGATCGGCCTGCCAATTGGCGGACCCTGGCGATAATGCTGGCCTACCTGAAACATCGAGGCGCAGACGGTGGTTTCCGTCGGACCATAGGCATTGAAAAATTTTCGTCCTTGCCCCCATTTTGCAACGATTTCAGCCGTGCACTTCTCCCCTGCCGTGATCATCACTTTCAAATCTGGCAGTTTTTCATCCGGCATCACCGCCACCACTGATGGCGGCAAGGTGACGACGTTGATCTGCTGTTCCTTCATGATTGCCACCAGCCCTTCGCCAGAAGCAAGCTGATTGCGAGGCGCCAGACACAGCGTGCCGAGGTTCAATAACGCCATCACCGTCTCCCAGACAGCCGCATCGAAGCTCAACGATGAAAATTGCAAAATCCTGGTTCCCAAGGCAATATCAAAGGCCTGCTGCTGAGCCTGTGCCAGGTTGCACAAGCCCCGATGGGCCAACATCGTTCCCTTGGGCTTGCCGGTCGATCCAGATGTGTAAATCACATACGCCAGATTGGCTGGATTGGTAGTGATCGGCAGATCCGTATCAGCATACTGATTAGCAATCTGCTCCCATTCCGCATCCAGGGCAATGGTCTTGACACCATGTTTCGGCAAATTATCCAGCAACATCTCTTGCGTCAATAACACCGGAATTTGGGAATCCTCGATCATATATGCCAGTCGTTCCGGCGGATAAACCGGATCCAATGGCAGGAACGCGCCGCCGGCCTTGAGCGCTCCCAGAATTCCCACCACCATTTCCAGCGAACGCTCCATGCAAATTCCCACGGGCGTATCAGGTTTCACCCCCAGCGCTTGCAAGTAGCGGCCCAATTGATTGGCCCGGCGATTTAACTCGGCATAAGTCAATACCTGTCCCTCATAAGTGGCGGCGATGGCGTCCGGATGGGCCTTTGCCAATTGGGCAAATCGTTCATGAACACAGCAGTCGCGTGGAAAATCGACCTGAGTGGCATTCCAATCGACCAATAGTTGCTGCCGTTCGCTTTCCGTGAGCAACGGCAAATTCCAGACAATTTGATCAGGATCCGCGGCAATGCTCTGCAGCATAACCGCAAAATGGTCAAAAAGCCGTTTGATGGTGCTTTCATCGAACAAATCGGTGTTATATTCAAAACCAACGATCATGCCGTCATCAGATTCATTATCAGAGGACGGAATCTCAGAGAGCATGATCGATAGATCAAACTTAGCCACGCCGCTTTCCGCTTCCACGGGCGAAATGGTCAGCTCGGGCAAATCCATCCGCTGCGCCGGTGCATTTTGAAAAACGAACATCACCTGGAACAATGGCGTGTGGCTCAGATCCCGTTGCGGCTGCAATTGTTCAACCAGCATTTCAAAGGGGACATCTTGATGCGCATAGGCGCCCAGAGCAACATCCCGAACTTTTCCCACCAACTCGCGGAAGGTTATTTCGGGCTCAATGATCGTACGTAGCACCAACGTATTCACGAAGAAACCAATGATATTCTCCGTTTCCAGTCGATTGCGATTGGCAATGGGCGTACCCACGCTAATGTCATTCTGTCCCGAATAGCGAGCCAGGAGCGTTTGAAAAGCGGCCAGCATGGTCATAAATAGGGTAACTTCCTCTTCCTGACTGACAGCTTTCAGCGCATTCACCACCGATCGTGACAGTGGAAAACTCACAGTTCGGCCTCGAAATGTCTGCATGGCAGGTCGCGGCCGATCAGTCGGCAATTCCAGTAACGGCGGTGCGCCTTTTAGCTGTTCTCGCCAGTAAGCCAGTTGGGCTTCCAGTACATCGCCGACCAGCCAATTCCGCTGCCAGTGAGCGAAATCTGCATATTGCAGTGGCAGCGACGATAGCGGCGAAGGCCTGCCGGCAGCGAAAGACTGATACAGTGTCGCCACCTCTCGAATCAAAATCCCTATTGACCAGGCATCGGAAATAATGTGGTGCATGGTCAGCAACACGACGTGGTCTTGTTCGCTTAGTTTAATTAGCTTGCATCGCAATAATGGCCCCTGGCTGAGTTGGAACGGTTTCTGGGCCTCTGCCTCAGCCAGACGCAAGACTTCCGTTTCACGCTCGTTTTCTGGCAACGCTGTCAATTCGACTTTTTCGACGGGCAAAGTCAATTCTGGAGCGATCAATTGATAGGGTTTACCATCGCGTTCCTGGAACGTGGTACGCAGCGACTCATGTCGCCGAATGATTTCCTGAATGCTCTGCTCCAGCGCATCGACATTCAGCAAACCCCGCAGCCGTAATGCGGTTGGGATATTGTAAAACGCACTATTGGGTTCCAATTGATCCAAAAACCAGAGTCGCTGCTGGGCAAACGACATTGGTAGATCACCATCTCGCGACACCGGCGTCATGGGCAGCACCGGAATACCCCTGGCGGTTAGCCGGAGATCATCGATCTTCCGACCCAGGGCATAGATAGTGGGTGTTTCAAAAATCTCGCGCAGTTCCAATGGAACGGCAAACATCTCCCGGACACGGCTCAGCACCTGCGTGGCCAGCAGTGAATGACCGCCCAGCTCAAAAAAGTTGTCGTAAATTCCCACCTTTGCGACATTCAGCACCTGGCTGAAAATTCCGGCCAGCAATTCTTCCGTCGGCGTTCGCGGGGCCACATATTCGCGACCCAACTCGGGACGCCCGGCTTCAGGTTGGGGCAGCCTTCTCCGATCCACTTTGCCGCTTGCGGTGAGCGGAAATTGCTCCAGCACCATGAACGCCGATGGCACCATATAGTCAGGCAAACGGCTTTTGAGATATTGATATAAATCCGTGACGGCGGGCGGCGTTGCAATTCCCTTTTTGACGGTCACATAAGCCACCAGCCGTTTTTTGCCCAATTCATCATCGGTAGCTGTTACCACTGCCATCTGCACTGCAGGATGACCCGATAGGACAGCCTCGATCTCGCCCAACTCGATGCGAAAGCCACGAACCTTCACCTGGAAATCGACCCGGCCAACAAACTCCAGCCGGCCATCCGGTAGATAGCGCGCCAGATCGCCAGTTTTATAAAGCCGTTCTCCTACGCTGTCATTGAACGGATTAGGAATAAATTTTTCAGCCGTCAAGTCTGGACGGTTTAAATAGCCTCGCGCCAGTCCAATGCCACCGATATGCAGTTCTCCGGGCACTCCCACCGGAACGGGACGCAGATGGGCATCCAGGAGATAAATTTGCTTATTTCCAATAGTTCTGCCAATGGGGACACTG
>JAPDQM010000088.1:0-16671 GCA_034505795.1 Candidatus Zhuqueibacterota bacterium | reverse complement strand
CGCGCCATTCGCTCTGGTAGAGCCGCTCTTTTTTAAACAATAGCGCCAGTTGCTCTTTTTCCAGCAAGCCAGCGATCTCGTAAGCGGCCAGATATTCCTGAAAGCTGAGGTGCCAGAACTCCAATCGGTTGCCCCGCTCCACGATAATGCCGCTGTCCACCATCTCGTCACGTAAGAAATAGGATGCCAGTTCTACAGACTTGCAGCCTGTGGTGGGTTCAAATTCATCGGCCAGCGTTTCGGCCGCCCAATGGAGATTGACCTGTCGCTGTCTTCCCTGGGGATGGCGAAACATCTCCAGCGCCAGCTTTTGCAGCAGCTTGCGGCAGCGGTCCGATTTCAGGCGTCCCGGTCGCTTTTCTCGCTGGCGCAGTAGCCAGGTGATGATGGATTCGTACAGTTCCACCCGCTGTTCGGGCAGTCGGTTTTCGTTCCATTGCACCACGGCCAGAGCCGTGAGCATCACCGGCGTCTTGGCCATGCGCCGAATTTCGGGGCGGGATTGCAGCGCGCTGGCCAGCTCCTGTTGATGGTGGAGCGATTTCTCCGGCGCTTCGGGATAAAGCGCGGCGCTCCACAGCTTCAAAAAAGTTTGCATCGCCTCATCGTCCAGCGCGGCAATCTCCACCAGCGAAAATCCGGCTGGAACCGCTTCGCCAATCAGGGCTGCAGGACGGCTGGTCAAGACCACGCGGCAATCGGGATAGCCCTTGAGCAGATTGGTTGCCAATGCACTTACGGTTTCGCGTGTGTGGGTATCCGGCGCCTCGTCCAGTCCGTCGAACAGGATCAGGCAATTTCCCGCTTCCAGCTCGCGGCGGAAATCTTCTTTGGTGACTTTCCAGGTAAATTCCTTGCTTTGATCCTCAAGAAAGCGCAGCAGGCATTCCGGGCTGTCGTCGGAAAACGTGTCTTTGCCGCGGCATTTCTGGATATGCTCGGTCAATCGGCCGAGCCGGATAAAAATGGGCAGCGGCGCCGGATCGGGCCAGAGAATTTTAGTGGCCGCCGAGCTATTGGTCTCACCCAGCCATTGTTGGCACAGGGTAAAAGTCAATAGTCGGAGAAACGTGGTTTTGCCCGCGCCAGGATCACCTTTGATGATCAATTTTGGTTGTTTCAAGGCTTCTTGCAGATCGACGTCGCGGGTGAGCATTTCGGCTTCTGGCATTTGGCTTCTGGCATCTGGCTTTTCGCTGCTGGCGATTCGCTTCAGACTTTTCGCTGCTCGCTGTTCCAATAAGCCAGCACCCGTCATTTTAAGCGGGATATAGAGTTGATCGATGCGGAACTGGTGGACTTTGCCCTCGCCGCTCACCATGCCGCGAATGTCGATGTACATGGTTTCGTCCCGCAGGTATTTCAGATAGCGGGTGAAATCGGCGATGGGAACGGCTTGTTTTTTTGGCTTGAACCATTCTTTCAATACGTTTGCCAGGTGCTCCCGTAGCAAATCACCAAATTCGTCCAGAGACTGATATTCGCAGATCAAGCCTTTTTTTTGCAACTGCTCTTTGAACGCCATCACCTTAGCCAGTTGCATCACTTCATCGCTGGTTTTGGGCATGAACGGCGCCTGGCTGAAATAGAACAGAATTCGGGGGCGCTGGAATTTTTCCCAGTTGGCATAAGCGATATTGAATTCCTCTTCGGTGCCGGATTCGGCTTTGCCGGTGGGCGTGCCAAAGCGCTTCCACATCACGCCGACAAAAATATCGTAATTTTGAATCTGGCGATTGATCACCTCCTGCGGTCGGCCCATATCCGGTGTCACATGGGTCTTCCAGTCCAGCACTTCTAAAAAGACATCGTACACATCGCCCCACATCCGATTGATCTGGGCGATCTCTTTGTGGACTCTCAATCGTTCAGCCTCGACATCGCGGGGCGAGGAGAGGAACAGACGGATTTTTTGCATCGCAATTGGTCCTGATTTTTGAATGTTGAGCCTCGCAAAGCGTAACACGCCTGATAAGGCTCAATCTATCGCATGAGATGCTCTGAATAGAGATTTTTTAAATTAATACTACTTGATGCTTCTTTTCAAAAATTCTTATAGGATTTGAAAATGCTCAGCTATTAAAGTACCCAGCTCAATCGGATCTCCAGGATTTAATCCATCCACATGGCGGATAAAAAACCTGATTCACCTTAGTAACAAGCCCGCCCCAGGCCGGCACGAACCTGATTACCTCATTAAAAATATCACTCAAAAGAAAAATAAGCGAATAAGGTTCAGGCATTGGTAAATCATGATAGGCTGCTAAGGTTAATATGGTCTAATGGATTTGGTCCATTAAACCAGGTTTTAATAATTTACTACTATCAGAAATCAAATCGCGCTATGCGAGATTACTTCCTTTTCTCTTTGAATATTTTAACAAGATGGCTTAAGTTGTAACCCGTTTCATAACCCTACAAAAAGCTATCTACCAACATGTCACCGCTTCAGGCTTGTTCGGTTGACGCCAAAGGCCAATGGGCAGAGAGAAATCTGTTCATGAAATCAATCAATCTTGAAATTTGCAGATTGCTCACGCCTCCGTCGGCCAATTGGCGGACGGATCCGTTCGGAATGACATCATTCCGTTTAATCTGATCAAGTCGGAATAAGATACGCAAAAATATCTTAAAATGCACAATTAATTTTAGAGCCCACAGCAAATCCATCGCTCGGATTCGTAAAGGGAAGATGGGGCATCGATTAACGATCCGATTCGCTTGTGCGCGGATAGCTGATGTGAATCTGCACCGTGCGATTCAGAAACCGCCCTTCAGGAGAGGCGTTGCTGAACAACGGATTGATTTCGCCATAGCCCAAATAGCTCAGCCGATCAGCAGGGATTCGCATTTGGCGTAGAATATTATAGGTCATTTTTGCACGCTCAGTCGAGAGCTTTAAATTATACTCCTCGCTGCCGATGTCATCGCAATAGCCATAGACCTTGATGATCGCCTCGGGATGCTCCTGGTATCGCCCCAGCACACGTTGCATCAAATATTGGTTATTCTCGCTAAGATGGGATGAATTAAAATCGAACAGCACCAGGCTGAATTTCTCGAATACCGTATCCTGCGAAGTTTCAGCGACATTGGTTGCTTCAACAATTTGATTGATGGGCAACTGCTGCAGCTCGCTCTCATAAACTCGTCCATCCTGATCCGTTATCTTGATGCCGTAGGCAATCCGGGAAAGGCCGCTAATCTTCTCGCCCTGATCGTTAATCCAATTCCAGTTGATGCTCGATTTGGGCATATCGAAGGTCATCCTTATCAGCGGAACAGATTGATCAAAAGCATAAAACTCCCACTGCTTCAATCCCTCGGGGGCACTTATTTTGGGCGTGAACTGGGCAATTTCGGGCTGATAAATGAACTCAGTAATTTCGGAACGAATGGGCCTGAGGATATAATAGTGATCCGAGCTAATTTCGACGCGGCGGTTTTCCGCCTGACCTTCTGGCGTGGTGATGCTCGATTTTTTCTCTGGCAGGTTTACCGCCCGAACGGTTATTCGGTCTGGCGCAAGGCCCCAGATGTCCTGCAAATAGCGACTCACCGCTTCCGCTCGCTGTTTTGAAAGCAATAGGTTATTTTTTTCAGCTCCGAAATTCATGTTGCAGCCGGTGATGGTCAGTTTCGCAGTTGAGTCATTGCGCGCTCGCTGGCCGATGACATTCAAAATATGATAATATTTTTCCAGTGGCTTTTGAAGCTGGGATTCATCGAACGTTCTGGCTTCATCTGGACTGGAGAAGAGATGATACCGCTCATGAATTTCTACCGAATTGCTATCGAAAAAGACGTAGCTCAACATGGGAAATTCATCGGTGATTTTTCGAGTGGTGATGAGCAGGCTATCCCCATTGAATTCGATGTTGCCGGAAGGCGGCACGGGAAAGCGAAAATTGACCTGGAACTCAGTGATGATTTCTTTAGAGAGTGCATCAAATACTGGCATCAAGTCGGCAGCCTTTGCGGCCCGAAAAACCTTGCCCTGAGGTGTTGCTTGCGCCACTCTGGTTAGGGCTTCGTTCAATTCCTTCGATTCGCTATAATCGATGCAATAAATCGTAACGCCAGCAGCCGCTGCCTCGCGAAGCACCCGATCGAGACCAAAACGACTACCCATGTCACGCCCATCGCTTAGAACAACCATCACCCGCAGCAGATTCTTGGGCAGGCTTTTCATCTGTTGTAAGCCCACCAGGATCATATCATGCAGATAAGTTCGCAGCGTCAATCCCCGAGCGCCATAATTCCACTTCACAAAATCCATCACCTGCTGAACATTCTCATAAAAGTCTGAGAACTTTACGTTCACCGGTTGATCATCGATCCTGCCGATAAACCTGGAATTGCCAGCGGCGCTTTCATCAAACAGCACCACGCTGATGCGGCTTTTATATCGCAACGCATTCAATAGCAAATTGACGCTGGCCAGCAGTTCCTTCACCGATGGTTGCATGGAAGCACTATTGTCCATCGCCAGAACCACATTCAAGCTGGTCATCACCGTCGCTTCAAGTGGGGTTACCTTGATAATTTTCGCCAATTCCGTTTGATTGAAGATTTGCACTTGATCCGGATGGAGCTGTTTGAAGGCATTTCCGTCCTTATCCATCACCCGCAAAATTAGATTATTCGAATCCCTCACCACGAATCGGAAGCTACCGACTGGCTCTGGCGTATTGATAATTTTGACTTGGAGTGAATCGGTTTGTGAATTAGAAGGGGTTACAATAGAGACCATCAAAAGCAACGCGAGGAAGAATGAGTAACTGCATCGCATGATAATACCTCCTTAATTGAGCTAAATTCTGGACCTCTGCCACCAAGTGACATTGCCTATCATTCTGGTTCCGCCATCTGGCAATTAGCAGATGAGAAATCTGTCCCCCTCAAATGATCATGTGACGAGCAAAATTCGCGCATTTTGCAGAAATCTAAACTAAAGTCAGTTGGCTTGCCTGAAATATATATATTTTTTCAAAATTGTCAAGTAAATATTTTAGCCATACGCAAAGCTTATCCGATGGGCGCCATTATCTTGAATAATCGAGCTAATGCTGATTGCAACATATCAAAAGCAGGCCGTATTTCCGTGCCCGTCAGGCAGGCCTGAGCTTGATCATGCGTGTTTGATCGCGATGATAATTTCCAGAGGGTGGCCACCTTCTTTGACTTGACATTAATCTGTCCGCATCTGATTTTTGTAGCAGCGGCCAATTATCGAATCCAGCGTATGTGTAGTGTCTTGCAGCCAATTTTTATTCCAATTAAACCAATATTGTGCTGCAAGTTGGTTCCTGTCGATTCAGCCCAGAGTTGTAGAGCTGATCCACTGATCGCAACTGTTACTCAAAGCATTTCGGGCTGGCCTATGAATCGAAGAATCCAATGATTTTAAAAGATCAGTTATCGGTGGACTGATCAGTTGCTGAAAGACGGAACTCTTCTAAAATATCAGCGAGTGAGATAACCGGTCAGTTACTCTGGCCGACCTAATCGATGATTTACCAATACTTCGAGAAAGTGCTTGCATTTTTAAGAAAAACTAAATAGATTTAGTTGCGCCTATTTCAGGCAATCGATTATGGTTTAATTTTGCTTTATAGACTCAATTGACATGTCGTAGCTCATCTGATTTAGCATCTGATCACAAAAATCTCCAGGGGAAATGAACTCATACCAGATAGTTTTATGCTTGTCCGATGGAAACACATTGACTATTTTGAGGGAGGTTGTACATGCAAAAAAAATCTTTAGGCATCGGCTTTGTGGGCGGCGGCTTTGTCGGGAAATTTCACATCCGCTCATTCGTAGGCGTCCGCGATGCGGATGTGTTAGGAATTGTCGGCGCGCCCAATGACAAGACGGCTGAAGAGGCAGCGGCGCTGGCGAAAAAACTAAATGTCGGTGATGCCAGGCCTTACAAAACGATTACCGACATGGTGGCTGATCCCAACATCGATGCCATCTGGATTTGCTCGCCCAATTTCACCCGCATCGAGGTGATGGAAGAGATTGCCCATGCCGTGCAAACGGGCAAAGGCGAGCTCATCGGTGTTTGCTGTGAAAAACCGCTCGGCCGAAATGTGGCCGAGGCGAAAAAGATGCTGGAACTGGTTCAAAAAGCGGGCATTCTGGATGGCTATCTAGAAAATCAATGTTTTTCGCCAACGGTGGTTCGTGGCCGAGATATTGTCTGGGCACGGGGCGCCGCCACAACCGGTCGCCCCTACCTGGCTCGTGCCGCGGAAGAGCACAGCGGTCCCCACATGCCGTGGTTCTGGGAAGGCTCGTTGCAGGGCGGTGGGGTCCTCAACGACATGATGTGCCATTCGGTGGAAGCCGCTCGTTTTATGTTGACGCCCCCCGGAGCAAATCGAAATGTGCTCACCCCATTGAAAGTTACCGCTTATACGAATTGCTTGAAATGGCAAAATCCCCACTATGTCAAAATATTATCCAAAAACAGCAAAGGCAAATTAGCTTACGACAAGCGCCCTGCCGAGGATTTTGCTCGATCGTTAGTCGAGTACAAAGATGAGAAGGGCAACAAGCTGGTGGTCGAGACTACGACCTCGTGGTGCTATGTTGGCGCTGGTCTCCGCCTCAGCATGGAGCTATTAGGGCCCGAATATGCCCTGCAAATCAATACCCTGGATGCGGGATTGAAAGTCTTTTTCAGCCGCAATGTCAAAGGCTCGGCAGGCGAAGATTTGGTCGAAAAGCAGAATGCCGAAATGGGAATGATGCCCATTGTCAGCAGTGAAGAGGCCGAATATGGCTACGAAGCTGAGAACCGCCACATGGTACAATCGTTCCTGGCTGGCAAACGCCCGCTGGAAACCTTTGCCGATGGCGTAAATGTCACCGAATTGCTGATGACAGCCTACATGAGCGCAGAGCAAGAGAAAACTATTCCATTTCCACCGCCAGGGCTGGATAATTTTATTCCGGCAGTGGCAAAAGGTGAATGGAATCCGAAGAAATAGTTTAGAAGATGTCTTTAGAAGATGTAGTCCACTTCTGAAGTGGACTACATCTTCTTCTTATCAATAATTGAGGTGAAATATGAAACTGTGGCTATCCTTCTTTTTCATGATTATTGTTCTTTTTTCTTGTACCAAAAAAGATCAAACCGAATCGAAGACTGAGCCAATAGCTACCGATTATCAAACTGTCAAAATCAAACCCTTCCCCGTCGCGGTCCAGTGCTGGACGTTCCGTAAATTTACCTTTTTTGAAACGCTGCAAAAAATTAAAGACCTGGGCATTCAATACGTAGAAGCTTACCCAGGCCAACCCCTCAGCAGCGACCTGCCCGATGTCCGATTGGATCACAATCTCAGCGATGACCAATTGCAGATGGTCAAAAATAAATTGAACGAGATGGGAATTACGCTGGTCAATTACGGTGTGGTGGATCTGGGCCGAGACGAAGCCAGCATGACCAAGGTGTTCGAATTTGCCAAGAAGATGGGCATCACCACCATTATGGCCGAGCCGGAATTCGAAGATTTTCCCCTGGTCGAAAAGCTGGTGCGAAAATACGATATCAAAGTGGCGATTCATAATCATCCCCAACCGTCCCGCTATGCGCTGCCAGATACGGTATTGAAGTACGTCAAAAATTTGGACCAGCGGATTGGCTCCTGCGCCGATACGGGGCACTGGCTGCGCTCGGGTGTTGTACCAGTTGAAGGACTTCGTTTATTAAAGGGCAGAATTTTAAGCACCCATTTGAAAGATTTGAATGAATTTGGCGTGCGAGACGCTTATGACGTTCCGTTCGGCCAGGGCGTGGCTAACATTCACGATATTCTGGCTGAATTAACCTTGCAGAACTATCAAGGCTATCTGGTGGTCGAACATGAAAATGAAGCCGAAGAAATGAATCCTTCGCCATCGATTTCTAAAGGATTGGAGTACATTAAAAGCATCACGTTTTCTGAGGAGAAATAAACATGTCCCATAGAAATTATTTCCTGAATCTGTTCCTGGCGTTATTGGTATGTGGCGCAGCATTGTTGGGCTGTGCTAAAAAATCCGAATGGATCGTGCTGTTCGATGGCAGTTCAACCGATGCCTGGCGTGGTTTTCAGCGACAGGATTTTCCAACTGGGGGGTGGGTCATCGAAAATGGCTCGTTGAAAACCGTTGTCGGCGGTGACGTATGCGACATCATCACCAAAGAAAAGTTCAAAAATTTTGAACTTGAGGTCGAATGGCGGGTCTCACCAGGCGGTAATAGTGGCATCTTTTATCGAGTCACCGAGGCCTATCCAGCCGTATGGCAGTCAGCTCCTGAAATGCAGGTGCTGGATGATAGCCTGCATCATGATGGGCAGAATACCAAAACATCGGCGGGATCGCTGTACGGCTTGATTGCACCGGCCAATAAAGTGCTCAAGCCTGTCGGCGAATATAATAAGGCGAAAGTAGTCGTTATGGGAAATCATGTGGAGCATTGGCTGAACGGCATCAAAATTCTGGAATATGAATTGGGCAGCGATGAATTGCAAAGTCTGATTGCCGAGAGCAAGTTCAACGAGTATTCGGAGTTTGCCAAAGCCAGTGACGGACATATTGCCTTGCAACATCATGGCGAGGAGGTGTGGTATCGAAATATCAAAATCAGGCGATTGGAATAGGACACGCGGATACCGCAAATTGAAATCACTCGAATCGAACCGAAGCATATTCTTTCGATTATTGTCCTGGCTATGATTCTAAAATTGGTACAAAAAACAGGAGAAGCGATGAAACACGTTAAGCTGACCATTCTTTTGATCTTTATCACTGAACTTCTTATCAATTTCACCCAATGTTCCACGGAACAGGAGAGCCACGCTATGAAAATCGAACAACAGCCTTTCGGAAAAACCGCAGACGGCATAGCCGTCGACCTCTACACCTTGACCAATGCCAATGGCATGAAAGTTCAAATCACGAACTACGGTGGCATTGTGACCTCAATCCTGGTGCCCGATAAAAACGGCAAGCTGGGCGATGTGGTCCTTGGATATGACAATCTCGAAGGATATTTAAAAAGCAATCCCTATTTTGGTTGTATTGTCGGTCGTTACGGCAATCGCATTGCCAGAGGAAAATTCTCGCTCAATGGCAAGGAATACTCATTAGCCACCAATAATGGCCCGAATCATCTACATGGTGGCATCAAGGGATTCGATAAGGTCGTTTGGAATGCCAAAGCGATCCCGGGCACGGGCGAAGCGCGGCTGAAATTGACCTATCTCAGTAAAGATGGCGAAGAAGGCTACCCGGGAAATTTATCGGTTACCGTCGTATATACTTTAACCAATGACAACGCTTTGAGGATCGATTATGAAGCGACAACCGATCAATCAACCATCTGCAATTTGACGAATCATTCTTATTTCAATTTGAAGGACGCTGGCGCCACGCCCATCCTGAATCATGAGTTGCAATTGGATGCCGATTATATCACGCCCGTCGATTCCACACTCATTCCCACTGGAAAATTGCAGCCGGTGGCTGGCAGTCCCTTTGATTTTAAAAATCCCACGCCGATCGGTGCTCGCATCGACGCCGACGATGAGCAAATCCGCTTTGGCGGGGGTTACGATCACAACTTTGTGCTCAATGGCCAACCAGGCGAACTACGGCGTGTCGGGAAACTCAGCGAGCCAACGTCCGGCCGCGTTCTGGAAGTGTGGACCACCGAGCCGGGGATTCAATTCTATTCGGGCAACTTTCTAGATGGTAGTATCACTGGCAAAAATGGTACTGTGTATCATTTTCGGCATGGCCTCTGTCTGGAAACGCAGCACTATCCTGATTCTCCCAATCAGCCCAATTTCCCAACTACGGTTTTGAATCCTGGCGAGAAGTATCAAACGACAACGATCTACAAATTTTTTGTACAATAAAAAAAGGCCACCTTGCAAAATAGAGAATAATATTTTTCTCCAACGGATTGAAACAACCCAACGGATATTTCAAAAACGATTTTTATCCGTTGGGTTATTTCGAGGAGCAAGCAGCAATTTTTTTATCTGATTGAAGTTCGCTCCCGATGTTCGGCTTTATATGAAAATGGTAATCAAATCGAAGATGAATCCCAGCCCAACGGATTGAAACAACCCAATGGATATTTCAAAAATGATTTTTATTCCTTGGGTTATTTCAAGGAGCATGCAGCATTTTCTTTTCTGATAGAATTCGCTCCAAATGTTCGGCTCTATATGAAAATGGTGGTGAGATCGAAGACGAATCGGGCCATGATACCAGCCCAACGGATATTTTGATAGCGAACTTATGTCGTTGGTTTGGTTCATATTGCTGGGCAGGTTCTTTTAGTCATCGAAAATAGTCAGAGTTTTGTTGAATTGATCATATCTCGTATGATCAAATTTCATTGCTGGAGATCACTATGCTCTACAAAAAAATGCATCTATTGCATAATTTGCTGATCATCCTTTTCATTGCTGATTGGCCATCAACTCTTTTGTCAGATTCTCCCATTACTCAATTGCCTGGTCCGGGTTATGTTTCGTTGTTCAACAGCAGGGACCTAACCGGCTGGAAAGGCCTGGTAGGCGATCCCGTAAAGCGAAGCCAGATGTCACCTGCCGAATTGGCCAAAGAACAGGCCATTGCTGATTCCATCATGCGGGCGCACTGGAAGGTTGAAGATGGTATACTGATGTTCGATGGTCAGGGCTACCACCACATCTGCACAGCTAAGGACTACGGCGATTTTGAATTGGTATTGGATTGGAAGATCAACAAAAATGGCGACAGCGGCATCTACTTGCGCGGTTGCCCTCAGGTTCAGATTTGGGATCCAGCCCAATGGCCTGAGGGATCGGGCGGATTATACAATAATCAGAAACATCCCAGCAAGCCGCTGAAGTGCGCCGATAAGCCGATTGGAGAGTGGAACACCTTCCGTATCCGCATGATCGATGAGCGCGTGACGGTTCATTTGAACAACGAATTGGTGGTTGATAATGTGGTAATGGAAAATTATTGGGAACGTCATAAGCCAATTTATCCCCATGGACAGATCGAATTGCAGGCGCATAACACTCCCCTGTATTTTCGAAACATTTACATTAAAGAAATCCCTCGGAAAAACGACTGGCGATCGCTATTCAATGGCCAGAATTTTGAAGGCTGGACCGGTGCTACCAATAGTTACTTTATTGAAAATGGCACGATCATTTGCCCAGCCGACGGTGGCGGCAACTTATTTACGGTGGAAGAATTCAGCGATTTCATTTTTCGATTTGATTTTAAATTGACGCCGGGTGCAAACAATGGACTTGGCATCCGCGCGCCGTTGGAGGGCGATGCTGCTTATGTTGGCATGGAACTGCAAATTTTGGACGACTCCGCAGAGCCCTATCGTGATTTGAAGCCATATCAATATCATGGGTCGATTTATGGCGTGGTGCCATCGAAAAGGGGATTTCAAAAACCAGTGGGCGAATGGAATTTTCAAGAAGTCATTGCCCGAGGTCGACACATTAACGTGAATTTGAATGGCGAAACCATCGTGGATGTGAATCTGAACTCCATCAAGAAAACACCGGATGGGCGAGAACATCCAGGTTTGAAGCGAAAAAAGGGGCACATCGGTTTTTTAGGCCATGGATCTCGGGTAGAATTTCGTAATATCATGGTCAAAGAATTAAAGTAACATAATTCCATTATCCACGCTCAACTATCAAAACATTATGACCATCAAAACAATCCATTATTTTGATGCTCCAGGTCCGCAAAATAGTGACGCTGTCATACAAGCAGCAAAGCAACGGATTCAAGAACTGGGAATCCAGCATGTCGTGGTCGCTTCCACGACGGGCGCCACGGCATTAAAATTGTGGCAAGAGTTGCACGACCTTAGAATCAATCTGGTCTGCGTCGGCGAACACTTTGGCTTTTGGGGCGGCGATAAGCAGAAATTTCTGGATTCCACACGGCAGGAATTAGAAGACAAAGGCGTTCGGGTGTTCATTGGTTCGCATGCTCTCAGCGGCGTGGGTAGATCCATTACCAACAAGTTCAAGGGGATTAGCCACACCGAAATTATTGCTTATACCCTACGCCAATTTGGCCAGGGCGTCAAGGTCTGTGTGGAAATTGCCATCATGGCGGCAGACGCAGGACTGATTCCAACCGATCAAGAAGTAGTGGCTATTGGCGGCACCAGCAAGGGAGCCGATGCCGCCATCGTGCTAAAGCCTGCGCACATGAACAACTATTTCGACCTGGAAATTCGAGAGATCATTGCCAAGCCGCGGCAGAATAATGGATAGCCGGCCGCGTACTTGAATAAAAATGATCACTTCAAAAATTCATATTGGATGCTGGTGATCCGGCCACGCCAGTAGGGCTTGCGCCCCTCGGGTAGGACCCAGGCCACCTCGCCCTGCATCGGCACGAGCATCCCCTGACGCACCTCGTAATTGCTCCAGCGACCTTCCCAGGGCGTGGGAATCACGCTTCCGCCGGTTGTGCGCCCTCGAGCTTCTGCATAGACCGACTCAATCAAACCGTCGTCATTAAAACGGAACAGCATGGTCATGACGATGTCGCCGTCTTGCAGGGTTGCTCTGGCCGAGCTATCAGAAACGGCTTGCCATTGCACCCCCTGACTGGGCAACAAAGCGGTGGGATACCAGGCCGTCTCAGCAAAGAAACGCATTAACTCACCTTCGGCCACCTCTTTGGTGCCCATCATTTTCACGATGGAGATCAGACCAAATAGCGACCCATGAAGAATGCCCTCTCCGGCGATATAGGCATCATGCACGCGCGCCACGAGACCTGGCGCCATGTGAATACGCGCTTCCCAATCGAAACCAGGGCGTTGGGTGATGACGCGCTGGATCGAGGTGAAGGGTTTCCAATTGTCACCCGTTTCGCTCATGTTAAACGTTCCCTTGTGTGCAATCGTCACCGCCGCAACAATCGGCTGGCCATCTTGCAACACAGTACGAAAATACTTCTGGACTGGTGAAGGTAAGCCAACTAACTCGTCAATCTGATAGATCTGTCCCGGCGGCGAAATTCTGGCCGCTTCCAGGCGATGGTGCATGTCTTTGGTTGCACTTTTCCAGCGAATATCTCCATAGACAAGGGCAAAAATAATGGCAATCGCTATGGCTAAGATTATCAGCAATATAATTTTCCACATGCTTCAGGCCTTCTCTTTTCTCAATCACCTATTTTTCACTTTTTCATCCCTAAAAAACAGCATAAAAATCACGGCACACAAAATTGTCAATACAGTTGGCACGATAAAAACCTTCGTCCAATTGGTGCCAGCATCAGTTGTGAACAATTTCTGAATCCAACCTGAAAAATTGCTCCCGACAAAATTATGGCAGCTAATTGTTTCTCGATTAGTATTTCTTGATTCAATGCGATAATTTTCTATTGCTGCCTGATCTAAAAATTGTGGTCAATAATATACCAAATAAAACATCAAAGTGCAAGATTTTGTTTTAAATATTAATGAATGCGAATCATTGCTAAGCGGCAGTTCGCTGTTCATCATGGTCATTCCAGATTCGAGGTGAATCAGAACAATGGCCCAGTATCTAGAATTGCGATGCACATCCGTTCGGTCCCCATATTTTTTTTCTTCAATTAGTTTTCGGAGAATATTGTTATTCATATTATTTGCGGGATTTCTTTGTTTATTGTCAACATAATTTTCTATGAATTAAAACGGCGAAATAAAATTTTTGTCCAAGAGAAAACTCGAGAGTGTATTCATAAAAAATCATGGAGCTATCTTTAAGTGATGTATTGCAAGATTATTGGAGTGTGGATCATGACCGTTGATCAATGGGTTTGGTAGGTTCGAGAGCAGCGAGGATCGATCCTGGATATTATCAAATGGCTTTTCTTTATCAAGTTATACCGATCGAACCTGAATTACGAATAGACAGAAGGGTACTTTTAAATTTTTTAATTGATTTTTTGAAAAATTATTGTATATTAGCAATATCTAAGAATTCTGAATGGGCAATAAGGACCATCGATGCGGAGTGGCTGATTTAATTCCAGCATTCGGAAAGGATAAAAAAGGCGTTACAGTTCCTATTATTTGTAAATGCTGCTCTTAGAAATTGCTCACTAAAAAATACTGCCTCCCTATACAATTTTAAAACATGCACCTTGCACTTAACATCTTTGGAAATTTGGCTTTCATTAAAGCCAAAAGGATGTTAATATGAATTTAGAAACAATCAAAAAAGCGTATTATTGCCCCCCCCAATATGCTCTGACGAATATTACTGTTAAATTGATAAATTTGAAAACCCGGATTACAATCCATTGGTTGATGGCGGACCGTGTCCGACCGCTGGCGGATTGTGGTTTGGGTTTTTTACTGATAGGCTAGTTCAAGTAGCAAGCGCATCATTTAATATGGGCTTTGGAGAAAAGTGATCAATCAGCTTAACTAGGAAAAGGAGACAGCGATTGCAGCGCTCTCTGAGTTTGCGTAATTGTGTGCCATTTGGATCAAATAATAAAAATTCGAGTTTAGGAGACGCTTATGAAAAAAACCTGGTTGCCAGCAAGCTTAATCGTTCTGTGCTTTGCATTAACAGGATGCAATAACAATCCCATTGCGCCCGAGCCGCTGGAGCCGGGCAGTCGGAACTATACCTGGAAGTTGGATACCCTTGACATGGCCATGAACTCCATCAGGTCGATATGGGGTGCTTCTCCTAATGATGTTTGGGTTACTGGTGGTGGCTGGACTGAGCAAGCTAATTTATTAAATTATGATGGCACCAACTGGTTAACATATAAAAATGAGCCTATATGGTTTTCCCCCTTTACATTATTTGGCTTTAGTGCGGATAATATCTGGATGGGTGGTAGCGCCGAGTGGTTCGGCCGTGGCGCCCGTATCTGGCATTATGATGGCGTACAATGGAGTCAAAATTATATCTATGATGTTAAAGCTCATTTTATCATTCGTGTTATAGATATTTGGGGTACCAGCCCAAATCATGTATATGCTTGTGGATACATTATTTTTTGTGATGGTATCAATGCGACTTATAGAGGTTTTGTGTTGCATTTTGATGGAAAAAACTGGGAGGAAGTGGTGCGGGCGCAGGTTGATTCGCAATTTTTAACAATCAGGAAAGAACAAGATAGGGTCTATATCCAATCGCTCAATCCCGATAAAAAAGCGATGATTTTTTATCAATTAAAAAATAGAAAACTCAAAGAAATTTTTTCTGTTAATCTGGATAAAGTTTCGTGGGCCAGTCACAATATTATTAACGGAAATGTCTATTTCGCTATTGGTCAAAATGTTTACCGCTATTTAAATGGTGAAATAATTAAGCAGTTTTCCATCCCTTATTCAGATTTTGAATGCCAAATTTGGGGGAGACATGAATTGGATCTCTTTTTGCCTATGAAAGATGGGCTCGTTCATTATAATGGTAGGGATATGAAATATATCTATAAATTTCCATCGAAGGGCATGAAATTTATTGGCCCTCCAATAATTTTTGAAAAAGATCTTTTTATCTGTGCTGAATATAAAGGCGGCCAGCGTTATAATCTGGTATTGCATGGTTGGTTGCCTTAAATAAGAGGAGGTATCACGTTAATCAAAAATTAATAATGAGTCTGCTTTAAAAGGGTCTTGAGCGGTAATTGCGCCAATTTAGGCTAATTGAATTTAATGAATTTCAAATTAGCGAAATTATGCAAAGAGGCGCTTTTTAGATTGCATTCAAAAAAAAATAATGAAAGGACAACGCAGCAATATTGAAAAATAGCCTCACCAATTTGCTAACATTAAACACTCAGTCAAAGGAGACAACGATGAAAAGTATATTCTTACCATTCTTGTTAATTATTCTGATATTTGCATTAGCCGTATGTGACAAGCAACCTACGCTGCCCGAGCCGCTGGAGCCAGGTAGTCGGAACTATACCTGGAAGTTGGATACGCTTGACATGCCGATGAACTACATCGAATCGGTTTGGGGCGCTGCACCCAATGATGTGTGGGCGGTTGGCGCTGGCGGTACTGAACATGATCGGCTTTTGCATTATGACGGCGTAAAATGGTCGACCTATAAAAAGCAGGCGATATGGTGTGCCGGCTTTGTGCTGTTTGGATTTAGTGCGGATAATGTCTGGATGGGCGGGGGCGCCGGCTGGTTCGCCCATGGCGCCGGTATCTGGCATTATGATGGCGCACAATGGAGTCAAAATTACGTATATGATATTGAAGGTTCTTATTCCGTTGAGGTTGAAGATATTTGGGGTACAACTCCAAATGATGTATATGCTTGTGGTTTAATTGGTTTTCGTGAGGAAGGTAAAACCGATTTTTGGAATGGTTTTGTCCTGCATTTTGATGGAAAAAACTGGAAGGAAGTGGTGCGGGCGCCGTTTAATTCTCAATTTTTGAGAATCAGGAAAGAACAAAACAAGGTCTATGTCCAATCGGTCGTAGTCGAAAACTGCAATGATGAAGCGGTAACCTTTTACGAAGTCAAAAACAGAGAACTCAAAGAAATTTACTCTGTTAAGTTGGATAATATTTACTGGGCTAGTCACAATGTTATTAACGGAAAAGTCTATTTCGTCATTGGTCAAAATGTTTACCGCTATTTAAATGGAAAA
>JAPDQM010000087.1:0-16690 GCA_034505795.1 Candidatus Zhuqueibacterota bacterium | reverse complement strand
GAGGAATAGGGGAATAGAGGAATAGAGGAATAAGGGAATAGGGGAATAGAGGAATAGAGGAATAGGGGAATAGGGGGATTGAGATTCGAAAAAAGGGAAATAATATGAAATCACAAAATGGAATGGAGGCAACGAATGCACGGATGGATGGGAAAAATCCTACGAATTGATCTGACGACAAAAAATATCACTGTGGGGCCAATCGAGACCGTGGTCTGGCAGCGCTTTTTGGGCGGCCGCGGTTTTGGGGCCTATCTTCTGTGGCGGGAAATTGGGCCCGACATCGACGCCCTGGATGCTCGCAATCTGCTGGTTTTTGCCACTGGTCCGCTGACCGGCACCACGGCTGCCACGCCTGGCCGCTTCAGCGTGTCCACCAAATCGCCGTTGACCGGCACGATCCTGGATGCCAATTCCGGCGGCAAATGGGGCGTTTACTTCAAAAAGTGCGGCTTCGATGCGCTCATCATTAGCGGCAAAGCTGAGCAGCCGGTCTATATTGACATCAAAGATGAACAGGTGACTATCAAGGAGGCAGCGGCGCTCTGGGGCAAAGATGTGCATGAAACCACTGACCGCTTGCTGGAAATAGAAGGTAACGGCTGCAGCGTGATGTGCATTGGCCCCGGCGGAGAAAATCTGGCGCTGATTGCTGCCATCATGAATGATAAGGATCGAGCGCTGGCCCGCGGCGGCGTCGGTGCCGTCATGGGCTCGAAAAATTTGAAAGCCGTGGTCGTGAAAGGAACCAAACAAATTCAAATTGCAGATCCGGAGCGGATGAAATTTGTGACCTATGAAACCAATAAGCTAGTGCGACAGCATCCCATCACCTCCAAAGGACTGCCGGAGTTTGGCACGTCGGTGCTGGTCAATATTATGAACGAAGCTGGCATTTTCCCAGCCCGGAATTATCAACAGTCGCAGTTCGAGCATGCCGAGCAGGTCTCGGGCGAAGCGATTACCGAGCAGATTTTGACCAAAAAGGCCGGCTGCTGGGGCTGCATCATCCAGTGTGCGCGCAAGACCAAAACGACAAATGAGGATGGCGAGGGGCCAGAGTACGAATCCAACTGGGCGCTGGGGCCCAATTGCGGCATCAGCGATCTGGAGGCCATTACCGAGGCCAATTATCTCTGCAACAAGCTGGGTCTGGATACCATCTCCACTGGCGGCACCATCGCCTGCGCCATGGAATTGACTGAACGCGGCATTGTGGATGCCGGCATTAAATTCGGTGAGGCGGGCAAGTTGAAAGATATTATCCGCCGCATTGCGTATCGGGAGGGCATTGGCAATGAACTGGCGCTGGGCTCGAAGCGCTTTGCAGCCAAATATGGTGCCGAGCAATATGCGATGCAGGTAAAAGGATTGGAGCTGCCCGCCTACGACCCACGCGGTGCGCAGGGCCAGGGACTGGCGTATGCCATTTCCAATCGCGGGGGCTGCCACCTGCGCGGCGGCTATGTAATTGGTCCCGAAATTTTGGGCGCACCGCGAATGATCGACCGCTTCACGACCACGGGTAAGGCTGGCCATGCGGTTCGCTCCATGGACCTGGGCACGGTGGTTGATTCCCTGGTTGTCTGTCGCTTTGCCACCTATGCGTGCAGCGAATTCATCTGGGCCCGGTTGCTATCGGCAGTCACCGGTATTCCGTATCAGCCCGAAGAGTTAATTCAAATGGGCGAGCGAATTGTGAACCTGGAGCGGCTATTCAATCTGCGTGAGGGATTCAGTCGCAAAGACGATACCCTGCCGCGGCGCTTGCTGGAGGAGCCCGCGTCCAGTGGCCCATCACAGGGACGAACGGTCAATTTGCAGCCCATGCTGGATGAATACTATCAATTTCGCGGTTGGGATACGCATGGCGTGCCGCGAGCCGAAAAGCTGCATGAACTTGGTTTGGAGGAATTAATCCATGGCTAAAGAAAAATATCAAGATGCGATTCGTGAATTTCAAAAGATTGGTCGGATTGTCTTCGAGAAAGATTTGAATAACTCCCACAGCGGCAATTTGAGCATGAGGATCGGCGACCGCATTCTCATTACGCGGCGGGGATCGATGCTGGGCTTTTTGACCGAACGAGACATCATCGAAACCGGCTTGGAGCATAACGATAGCGGCATTTCGCTGGCGTCGTCCGAGGTGAATGTCCATCGCGCGATTTACAAAGGCACTTCGTGCCTGGCGATCTGCCATACCCATCCGTTGACCGCCACGGCGGTATCCCTGGTGCAGGATGAGATCATCCCCATCGATGTCGAGGGCTCTTACTACCTTCGCAAGATCCCGATCGTGGAATTTGAATTTGGCAGCGGCTCCAAAGAGATGGAAGAGGAGTTGCCCAAAGTGCTGCGGAACTACAAGATCGTGATGGTGCGCGGGCATGGTGCGTTTGCCATTGGTGATTTTTTGGAAGAGGCACTGCAATATTCCCATATTCTGGAGAGCATCTGCCGGATCATTTACATGGCTCGAACCATGGGCGGTGATCTATCGAAGCTCCAAAAGGCGCAGTATTCGACGTGGTGAAATGATCAGTCGGCAGTTAGCAGTCAGCAGTGGGCAGTCTTCACTTTTCAGGAATATCTGGCTGACGCCTATCTCTCCTCTCAGGGGGAATTCGCAAAACAGGCCACGGAACTGGTGCAGCAAGGTGCCCTGTGGCGGGACGTGATTCTGTTAGCCGTTGGCCGATTGGTCTATCTTACCGGCGATACTGATAAGCCACAGGCATTGGTGGGCGCAGCGCGTTTGGCTCTTGTAACGCAAATTGCCAATTTGCGTCGCACGGCCTCGCCGCGTTTGGCTCTTGTAACGCAAATTGCCAATTTGCGTCGCACGGCCTCGCCGTGTTTGGCTCAGGTAACGCAAATTAGCAATTTGCGTTACATACTTATAAATTATACTTCTTAATTTTGTAGCGCATGGTCCGCAGGCTGATCTTGAGGTTTTTGGCGGCGATGGATTTGTTGCCGCCGGCTTTGTCGATCGCATCGCGGATGATCATGCGCTCGGCAAAATCCATTTTCTTCCGGTAGGATTCATTTTTGTATTCATCCAGAAAACGGAGATTGACGGAATGATTGGGAGGGGCATAGATGCTCATCGGCAAAAATTGCGGCTCGATAGTATCCCCTTCGCCCAACACCACAGCATTCTCCACCGCATTTTCGAGCTCCCGCACATTGCCCGGCCAATCGTAATTCAAACATAAATCCAGCGCTTTGTCGGAAAATTTCATCAGCGGTTTGTTGTTGGCCTGGCAAAATTTTTTGACAAAGTACTCAATGAGCAGGGGAATATCCTCTTTGCGCTCCCGCAACGGTGGGATGAAGATGGGGATCACATTGAGGCGGTAGTACAAATCCTCGCGAAATTTGCCCTCGCGCAGCGCCTGCTCCAGATTGCGGTTGGTGGCGGTAATTACCCGCACATCCACTTTGATGGAGGTGGTGCTGCCCAGATGGGTGATCTCCTTTTCCTGCAACACCCGCAGCAGCTTGGTCTGGACGCTCTCAGAAATATCGCCAATCTCATCCAGAAAGATCGTGCCCCCATCGGCCAGTTCCAGCCGCCCTTTCTTGCGCGTGATGGCGCCGGTAAAAGCACCCTTTTCATAGCCAAAGAGCTCGCTCTCCAGCAGGGTTTCGGGCAACGTGGCGCAACTGATCTCCACCAGGGTCTTATTGGCGCGCAGGCTGTTGTAGTGAATGGCACGCGCCACCAGCTCTTTGCCCACGCCACTCTCCCCGCGAATCAGCACGGTGGATTGGGTTTTGGCGACTTTGGTGATGATTTTGTAAATTTCCCGGATCGCCTTGCTATTCCCGATGATGTTTTCAAAGCGGTATGAACGCTTGATCTGATCGCGCAACTGAATATTTTCATCCAGCAATTGCTTTTCCTGCACCACCTTTTTGATGGTGAGAAACAACTCATCCAGGTCCAGCGGCTTGGTGAGATATTCGTAGACGCCTTTTTTCATCGCTTCGACAGCATCCTTTACCGAGCTATACGCGGTCATAACGATGGTTTTCATGTCCCGATTGAAGGCCTGAGATTTTTCATAAAGCTGAAAGCCATCGATATCGGGCATGCGCAAATCGGTTAGCATGAGATCGAACGACTCGCGTTCCAGGATTTTGAGCGCTTTGCGTCCGGATTCCACGCCCACCACATCGTAGCCCTCGTCACGAATGATTTCCACGAGACCCGAAAGCGTATTTAGATCATCTTCGACAATTAATATGCGCGCCATGGCGAATTCCTGCTTGGTTGAACTTTGGTGGCCTGTTTATGGGTGTCAGGTATATGGTAGGTCCGGGACACCCGAAAATTTTCTAGCCCCTCCGCTGCGTTGGGGGAATAGGTTCAGGAAGCCAGCCGCGATGGTTGCCAGGCCACTTTATTGGCAACGGTGCGCAACATCCTCGCAGGGCTCAAGCTATCATGAAATGCAAATAGTTGCGTTGCGAAATTAAACAGCAGCAAGAGCCGTTCAAGATCGCTGCGGTGCACTGCTACCATCGTCGGCTGGCCCCAATTGGATCAATTGGACCTGGCAGGGGCTTCGGCAGGAGCGGCTTTCTTGGCCCGATTCTGCTTCTTGGGACGCGTCTTGCCGGTGGTGCCACGCCAGATTTTCCCCCGACGGCTTCTGCGATCACCTTTGCCCATAGCTTCACCTCCTCAGTTGTTGAATAATCTCATAAAATGCAGTGGTAAATCGATTCAGTTCGTTTTGATGAATATTGACAAAATGCCCGATGCGCAGGACTTTATTGATCAACTGGCCCTGGCCCTGGGATACGATGATGCCAAAATTTTCACGCAATTGCGAGGCAATTTCCTCAGCCAGCAACGGCGGCGGTATGGCAATGACCGTCAACGAATCAGCCGGGCATTCAGGAAAAATGGCAAAGCCCAGCCGGTTGATTTTCGCTCGAAAATCACTGGCCACTTCCTTTCGCTCCTGCCAGATGGCCTCCAGCCCTTTTTCCTGGATCTGTTGTAGCACGACATCCGCAGCAACGATCAACGGAATGGCTGGGGTGAATGGAGTGCCTCGCTCCAGCCGTAGTGATTGCCGCGCCAGGGTCAAATCGAGATAGTAGCGCGGCAAATCGGCTTGCTCTACCTGACGCCAGGCGCGATGGTTCAGCGCGACCATGGCCAATCCCGGCGGTAAACCCAGCCCTTTTTGCGACGCGGTCACTGCGACATCGATCTGCCATTGGTCCATTTTCAAGGGCAATACGCCGGCCGAGGTGATGGCATCGACAATCACCAGCGCTTCGGTATGCTGGCGGATCAGCGGTGCCAATTGTTCCACGGCAGTCAGGGCACCGGTGGAAGTTTCGCAATGCGTTAGGAACACGGCTTTTAGCGATGAGGTGGTCCGAACGGCGGCAAGCAATTCATCCGGCGACACGCTACGGCCCCAGGGAATTTTAAGGCGGATAACTCTTAGTTTGAAGATCTCGCCAATCTGCGACCAGCGCTCGCTAAATTTGCCATTCTCGACCACAATCACCGCATCGCCGGGACTGAACAGATTCGTGACCACCGCCTCCATGGCGCCGGTGCCACTGGTGGTCAGGAGCAGAACATCGTATTTCGTCTGGAAAAGATATTTTAATCCGGCAGTGACCCGTTGAAACAGCTCGATGAACGGTCGCCCGCGATGATAGACCATAGGTTGGCGTAATGCCTGTCGAACCGCCGATGACAATGGCACCGGCCCGGCGGTGAGAAGTAGTGGAGATCGCGTAGCGCTCACTGGTTTGCTCTCCTTTGCTCAACGAGCTGATCAATGGCTTGCCAAAGCTCTTTTCGTCCCTGCTTGGTCACGGCTGAAAATGGAATCAGCCCTTCAACTCCCAATTGACCGAGTTCCTGGGTTAGCAACTGTAGCTGGTGCTGCGCCTGGCTGCGTGACAATTTGTCGATTTTGGTGGCAACGGCCAGAGTGGGCAATTGCAGTCGGGCTAGCCAGTCGATCATTTCCTGATCCAGCGGGCTGAGCGGGTGCCGGCTATCGATAATCTGGACGACTCCCTGCAAATAGGGATTTTTTTCAAAATAAGATTCCAGCAGCCTTTTCCATTCCTGCCGCTCTTGCAACGGTACGTGGGCATAGCCGTAGCCAGGCAAATCGACCAGATAGATGGTGTCATTGACAGCATAGTAGTTCAAACTACGGGTTTTCCCGGGGGTGGAACTGGTGCGCGCTAAATTTTTCCGCTGCACCAGGCAATTTAGGAGGCTCGATTTGCCGACATTGGAACGCCCGGCGAAACCAATCTCGGGCAATCGTTTTTTCGGAAGTTGCTGAAGATGGCGAAAACTGCCGACGTATGTGACGGACAAAATCTTCATTCATCAAACAGCGATCAAAGTTACAATCATTTTATGCCTCAATTAGACGTACCAGACAGTAATCCATTAGTAATTGCTGCGAGAGTTGCACGCTTCTGAATGGATTTGCGCAACGACGAGGGATGTCACGGGCAGAGTCACGCGCGTCATCCTTCCCTGGAGGTTTATTCAAAAGCGAAGGTTTTGATTTTCGCCCGAATGAAACGACATCGCATCCCCATAACAACTTTTAAACCGGAGCGCTAAGCAGTTTTCTTTATTTCTTGATAGATAAAAATTGGCTCGTGTTTTCGAGTGACGGTATCCTCGGTAATGATGCATTTTTTTACGTTCTTAAGCTGCGGCAAGTTGAACATGATGTCCAGCATAGTTTCTTCCATGATGGCTCGCAACGCTCGAGCGCCCGTCTTCCGCTTAACGGCTTCCTTCACAATGGCCTTCAGCGCCCGTTCCTCGAATTCCAGTTCGACGCCATCCAGTTCGAATAGCTTTTTATATTGCCGACAAAGGGCATTTTTGGGTTCGATCAAAATGCTGTACAAGGCATCTTCGTTCAGCTCTTCGAACACACACTCAATGGGCAATCGACCGATCAGCTCCGGAATCAAACCGAACTCCAGGAGATCCTCTGGCTGAGCAAATCGAAGCAGATCGCCGATCTTGTGCTCCTGGCGTTCATGAACTTCGGCACCAAAACCCATCCGCTTTTTGCCGATGCGCGAGGCCACGAGCCGGTCCAATCCCTCAAAGGCACCGCCGCAGATGAACAGGATGTTTTTGGTATTGATATTGATCAAGTTTTGCTCGGGATGTTTGCGTCCCCCCTTGGGCGGCACGGCGGCGATGGTGCCCTCCAGAATCTTCAGTAGCGCCTGCTGGACGCCTTCGCCGGAGACATCACGGGTAATGGACGGATTGCCACCTTTGCGAGCAATTTTGTCGATCTCATCGATATAAATGATGCCCCGTTCGGCTTGATCCAGATCATAATCTGCAGCCTGGAGCAGTCGCACGAGAATATTTTCCACATCTTCGCCAACATAACCGGCCTCGGTCAATGTGGTCGCATCGGCGATGGTGAACGGCACCTGAAGGAAGCGGGCCAGGGTCTGTGCCATCAGCGTTTTGCCAGTACCGGTTGGCCCGATGAGCAAAATATTACTTTTTTCTAATTCCACATCATCGCTCACCAAATCCGCCGTTTCCACCCGCTTGTAGTGGTTGTACACCGCCACGGACACAATCTTCTTCGCTGTTTCCTGGCCGATGACATAGTCGTCCAACTCCCGCTTGATTTCGGCGGGAGTTCGAATCTTATTTTTGGCGATGAGCGCGCGGCGATTCATATCTTCCTTGATAATTTCGCTCGCGTTCTTGACGCATTCATTGCAAATGTAAACATCGGGACCGGTGACAATGCAATCCACCTGATTGGAATTTTTGCCGCAAAATGAACAGATGAACAATCGTTCTCGGCGTCTGGAGTAGTTATCCATAGGAACCTCAAGTCGTTAACGGTGTGCGCTATTTTTTGAGCCGCAGGTCTTTCCGCGTCATGATCTCATCAACAATCCCATACGCTTTGGACTCTTCGGCGGACATAAAGAAATTGCGGTCGGTGTCTTTGGCCAATTTTTCGATGCTCTGTCCCGTGTGATAGGAAAGGATCTTGTTGATCTCCTCGCGGATGGTCAGAATCTCCCGCGCCTGGATTTCAATGTCGGTGGCCATACCCTGAGCCCCGCCCCAGGGCTGGTGAATCATGATGCGAGCATGAGGCAAAGCCGATCGTTTTCCTTTGGCGCCGGCAGCCAATAGCACCGCTGCCATGCTGGCCGCCTGACCCAGACAAATCGTCGCCACATCCGGTCGGATGTATTGCATGGTGTCATAAATACCCAGGCCGGCAGTGACATAGCCGCCGGGGCTGTTGATGTACATGTAAACGTCTTTTTCCGGATCTTCTGCCTCTAAAAATAGCAATTGTGCAATAGCCAGACTGGCAACGGTATCATCAATGGCGCTACCAATGAAAACGATGCGCTCTTTTAATAATCTGGAAAATATATCATACGCCCGCTCCCCACGTCCGGTCTGTTCGATGACATACGGTACTAAATTCATGCCACACCCCTTCAGATTCGATAATAATTTCTTGCCTGCGATAATGGTTCATTAAAGAAAAAATGAATGATGCATGTAGATTAGCATGGGACATGTTCACTGGTGCTTGGTCGAGTTCATCGAGCCAGTCAATGAATGCCCGCGTAATGAATCAAACTCAATCACCTAAATCGCCAATTGAGGCGTTTTTTTGCGATCCTGATAGGTCACAATTTTTTCAGTGATGACAGCATGCTTGAGCAGCAAATCGATGACCTTTTTCTCTTCCAATTGGTCACGCACCTGATCCCGCTTCTTTTCGCTGCGATAGTTGCTCCGGACCAGCGGTGCATTTTTGCCTGCTCGCTGCGCCATTTTCTCAATATAGTCGTCCACCTCGGCGTCGGTGACCTCAATGTGCTCCAATTCGACGATTTTTTCGCGGAGCATACGCCATTTCAATCCATAGATGGCATCCGCTCGATAACGCTCCCGAATCTCCTGCTCATCCAGATTGCCCCGATTCTCTTTTTTCATGCTCTCGATGATGTTTTTCAGAAATCCCTCCACCATGAACTCAGGTAGGTCGATGGGATTATTTTTGATGACTTCATCGATGATGCGGTTATCTAGATTTTGCTGGGCATTCTGTTGCGCTTGTAGTTCCAGATTTTGTCGAATCGCTTGTTTCAGCGCCTCGAGGTTCTCGAAATTGCCCACATCTTTGGCCAATTCATCATCGACGGAGGGCAGTTTCTTTTCCTTCACTTCTTTAACCAGAACGGAATAATATTCTGGCGCTGGCGTCTCATTCCCGGTTCGGGGCGGATGGAGCACGATCTGACGGGTTTCTCCGGCTTTAGCGCCCAACAACTGATTGACGAATTCATTTTCTGCCTCTTCGCTGCTCAAGCGGAAATAGCGATTTTCATATTTCTGACCAACCAGCGGTACACCCGTGGCATCGGTGCGCTGCAAATCCGCAACCAGGTAATGTCCCTCCTGGGCTGCCCCGTCAATATTGATCATGGTAGCCTGCTGCTCCCGAAGATTCTCAATTGCCTCATCCATGTCTTCGTCGGTAATACGATAAATCTCTTTTTCGACTACCAATTCTTTGTATTTGTCAAGGCTGACCTCGGGTTTGATCTTCACCAGGGCTTGAAATTTCAAACCGCTGTCGCGATTAAATTGTAAGCCATCGATTTTCGATACATCATAAACATTCACATCATATTTTTTGATTACATCTTCCAGAATGTCAGGGACGGCCTCCTCGGCTACTTCTTTCTCAATTTTGGAGCCAAACAGCTTTTTGATCAAATCCACCGGCACTTTGCCCTTGCGAAAGCCTTCCAATTGCATGGACTTTTTATATTTCGCATACGCCTCATCAAACCTGGGGGCCATTTCACTATAGGGCACTGTCACATCAATCGAGCGTTCCCACTGACCCTGCTCTGCAATTTGAACTTCCAACAGCCTCTCCTCTCATGATTTCATTCACAACGTCACTTAATTTTGAAGTGCGAGAGGGGGGAGTCGAACCCCCACACTGGTTAGGTACTAGATCCTAAGTCTAGCGCGTCTGCCATTTCCGCCACTCTCGCATTTTTCGAGCTATGAATATAAAAACTTTTAACTCAAATGTCAATGTTTTTTTCCACTTGAGATTTCAAATTCTTACATTCAATGCCCATCACTGATCAAAAGTTTCTGAAAATTTCATGGACGGCTTGATTTTTTCTGTTAACAAGTGGCTTTTTTCCCTGGATCGGCGCTGATGAATACACTTTTGCGCCGTTGGAGACAGCACGTATGATTAAAAAGCGCTGAAGCAGTTTCAGGAAAAATTTTAAGATGATGATCGTGCCACAATCAATTGTGATGTTAGCTCAATTTTTTTTTAATTTAATTGACACCATAACGTTTTCGAGCAGTCGGTTCATCATGATTTTAATCGCATAAAGGAAACATGTCCTGAGCCGTTGCGACGGCTTTTGGGTATATCCTGCGATTGGTTACAGTTTTGTAAGGCACAGGCCGCGGCCCTGATGAGCTAATGACTGATGGTAATCTCGATAATCATATCAAATGGCTGAATGCGATCCACCACCTCCATGCCCGCGACAACCTGACCAAAAATCGTATAGCGCCCATCCAGATGTGGCTGAGGAGAATGGGTAATAAAAAATTGACTACCGCCAGTATCTTTGCCTGCCAGCGCCATGCCGACACTGCCGCGCACATACCGATGGGGATTGATTTCGCAGCGAATGGCATGACCAGGACCACCCCAGCCATCCCCGCGAGGGCAGCCGGCCTGGATCACAAAATCCGGCACTACCCGATGAAAAATAATGCCATTGTAAAATCCTTCTTCGCATAATTGAATGAAATTTGCCACCGTCAGCGGCGCATCGTCGCTGTACAATTGGATAATTATTGTTCCCTGGTTCGTTCTGATGGTTGCCCTCGATCGCCGCATCTGGTGCAATCGGCGAAAATCGATGGGAGCAGACGATAGCGCCGCGGGGGATGGCAATGCTGCATGGGGCGTGGCGGTAATTCGTGACCACGCCTTGCTTGCGGCACTGGCCACCGGCACCGATTGATCCGTCATCGCCCGCTCCAGCAATGGTGCTGCAGCGCTGGTGCCAACTTCTCCCAACGCGTCAAGAATCGCCACCATCGGTTCCACATCAATGGGGCTGGCGAATTTGGTATAGGCGGCCATCAGATCGGCCTCTGCTTGAGAAAGGTGGTGCTGCGCAATCTGCTGAGCGGCTATGGTAACCAGTGCCGGATCCGCACTTTTCAATGCGTCCAGCAATGTGGCTACGCAGCGACTGGAATCAACAACGAAGCCGATGGCGGCAAGCGATTCGAGGGCATTGCCTTCTACCCCGATATCGGCATCGCGCTGCATGCGCAACAGTGCCGCAAAAGTTGCTGGTGCCGGTATTTTACCCAGCGCGATCGCGGTCTGTCGACGGACGTAAGTAGATGGCGACGTCGTTAGCGGCTCGATGAGCGGCCACGCAGTTCCACCCATGATCTCTGCCAGGGCAATGGCAGCATCGCCGGGTAATCGCGGGTGGTCAGATCGCAGTACTCGAATGAGGTGGGGTATGGCTCGGATCGCTTTCATGTTAGCTATCGCTGAGATAGAGCAGCGCTGCAGGTGCTCGTTTGAATGAGCCAGGAAAGGTAGCAGATATTCAGTAGCGGCGGAATCGCCGATATTCCCCAGGCTGCGCATGGCATTTACGACCACTCGCCAGTCCGGATCGGAGAGAGCATTGACCAGCGCCTTGCTGGAATGTTTGTCTTTGAGATCGCCCAGGGTGCGAGCGGCCCAAATTCGAACCAATGGCTCGGCATCGCGCAGGCATTGGCGCACTGCCTGGCAGGAGGCGGGATCCTTTATTCGCATCAATGCATAGGCTACGGCGCTACGCGTGCCGCTATCACTGGCCTGTAGCAGTGGCAACAACAGAGGAGTGGTCGAAAAGTCGATGATATGCCAATAAGCCAGTCGGCCAATGGCGTATACGGCAGCCGCGCGAATGGCGGGTTGTCCGTGATGCAGGTTCGCCTGGAGCAACGAAATAGAGGAGCGGGTTCCGGCATGACCCAGGGCGTCGAGAATTCTTCGTTTCACCTCGGGATCGGATTCAGACAGCAGCGCTGTCGCCAGCGGCATGGCGCAAGCGGAATTGGACGTATCGCCGGCGATTTTGAACTGCAGGCCAATTTGCCCTAGCGCAAACGCAGCCATGCTGCGAACCATGGCCACAGGATCACTCAGGGCCTGCGCGAGGGAGTCTATTGCTTCAGGTTGCTGAAAACGTCCCAAAGTCAGCGCTGCTCGGGAACGAAGTTTCCAATCTTTTGCGCCCAATAAAGAGTAGAATAGTTTTTTGTCAAATTGCCGCTGATTCTCGGTGGTTAGCAATGCTTGCAGTTCCGGTCGCTGATAAGGGGCCTGCTGGCAGTGCATGAGAGCCGTTAGAAAAAGAGACAGCAGAACGATCCAGATCCTTTGATTCATGGTCGCCTCATCCACTTCATTCCATTGCGTTACGGATTTTTCTGCATCACAAAATAATAAATTTTGAATAAATGTCAAGTGAATTGAATAAAAAGAAATTTAATTTCTGACCAGACCTGCCATTTGGTTTCGGCAAATCAAGCGCGGAGACCGACTGCCACCATAAAATAAAATCACATCAATAATAATCCTTGACTTGAAACGAATTAGTGCTTATATTTCCCTCCGCCTGAACGGAGCATAATCGCAGAGAAGAATCAGTGAAGAAAAAAATATTTATCACAATGGCTGGTAACATCGGCTGTGGCAAGACCACAGCCGCGAAATTGGTCAGCCAGAGTTTGGGCTTTGAGCTGTTCGATGAGCCAGTGATCGATAATCGATTTCTGCGTGACTATTACGCCGATATGAAGCGCTGGTCGTACACATTGCAAATGGAGTTCCTGATCCGTCGGGTGGAACATCATGAGTTGATCCAGACTGTGCCCAAGTCCTGTGTGCAGGATCGGTCGCTATACGAAGACCCAGAGATTTTTGCCAAATACTTGCACGGCCTGGGGAACATGACGGATGATGAGTTGAAGCTGTATTTTGAATATTTTGATCGGCTGAATCGACATCTGATTCGTCCTGATTTAATTATCTTCCTGCAAGTGGATGATGTCCATATCCTATTGGATCGAATTCGGAAGCGTGGTCGAGTGGAGGAACAGGGAATTACTGCAGATTTCTTGCAGGGCCTTGGCGGCTATTACGTTAGTTTTCCGCAGGTGTGCCGGAAAAAATATGGCATCGAGGTGATGACGTTCAATGTCTCTAAGGTTGATATTCGGGAACCAGATGGCAAACAACAATTGCTCGCCGCCATTGAAGCCAAATTTAAATAGGCAGTGTTAGATCAGGATTAAAGCTATCCCCTGCTGGAAATTGCCTTCAACCAGACAACTATCGTCCTCGAGTTTGTTAATGCTTACCAGATAAATGGGCCAGGTAGTATTGGTGGCGCTGATAGACAAAATTATGGCTCTGCAATCAGACCCAGCGTACCAATGCAGCATTTTGGCAGCGCCCCCGCTGGAAAAAATTGCCTTCTTTGAAAGTATAATCAAAAGCAGTGATTTCGGGCACTGCTTATTTTTAGGAATCAATAATGAGGATTGTTTGATAGCACAGTGAATTTAATCGAACAGAAACCAGACCGTTGGAGGAACGATTTACATGACGAGTGAGGAATTTATTGCTATCGAAAATGAACACGGTGCGCACAATTATAAGCCGCTGGATGTCGTACTTTGCAAAGGCCAGGGGGTATGGGTTGAAGATGTGGATGGCAAAAAATACATGGATTTTTTAGCCGCCTACTCAGCCGTCAATCAGGGACATTGCCATCCCCGGTTGGTCGCTGCCATGAAACGGCAGGCGGAAAAATTGGCACTGACCTCCCGCGCCTTTCGGAATGATCAATTGCCGCTATTGGCGAAAGAGTTGTGTGAGTTGCTCGGGTATGAGATGATGTTACCCATGAACTCTGGCGCGGAAGCCGTGGAGACCGCAATCAAGGCCGCGCGCAAATGGGGTTATCAAATCAAAGGCGTTGCTCCGGATAAGGCGGAGATCATCGTCTGTGATGGCAATTTCCATGGTCGCACCATCACCATTATCTCATTTTCACCGGAGCCGCAATATCGAGATGGCTTTGGGCCGTTCACACCTGGGTTCAAGATGATTCCATTTGGCGATATAGCCGCGCTTGAAAAATCAATCACCCCGAATACCGTGGCCTTTTTGATCGAGCCGATCCAGGGCGAGGGCGGGATTGTGGTGCCGCCAACAGGTTACTTGCATCAGGCCATGACCATTTGTAAGCAACAAAACGTATTGCTGATCGCTGATGAAATCCAGAGCGGGCTGGGCCGTACCGGCAAGCTATTGGCTTGCGAGCACGAAAACGTGCGACCGGATATGGTGACCATCGGCAAAGCGCTATCGGGCGGCATGTACCCGATTTCCGCCGTGCTTGCCTCAAAGGAAATTCTGGGCGTGTTCAAGCCTGGAGATCATGGCTCGACCTATGGCGGCAATCCGCTGGCCTGTGCCATTGCCAGAGAAGCTATCAAAGTCATTGTTGAAGAAAGGCTCTGCGAGCGGTCCGCAGAATTGGGAGACTATTTGATGCACCGTCTGCTGCAGATCACAAGCCCGCATGTCGAGACCTATCGCGGTAAGGGATTATGGATTGGAATTGTGATGAAAAAAACGGCCGGCGCAGCGAGGCGGTTTTGTGAAGCATTAAAAGATCAGGGAATTTTGGCCAAAGATACCCATGAGCATATTATTCGCCTGGCGCCTCCACTGATCATTTCGAAAACAGAGATCGATTGGGCCGTCGAACGGATTGCGAAAGTGCTGGCAATGCCATGATGGCCAGCATAAACCTGTCGCAGATCGATGAACGCAATTGCAGGGCCATAGCTTTTAAAGCGAAGATATTGATTGGTGAGTGCCCTCTAAAAACCGCCAATTCCACTTTTCCTCAGTTGGCGGATTCGCTAATTTGAACTTCAATAAAATCGATTAGCCTAAATTAGCGAAATTAGCGGTCAGCGCCATTTTAGGGTGAACTCATTTATGGAATGAATTTTGATGTTTAGTTTGACCATCAATTACTTTAGGAATGTAAGCCATGCTGAGAAAATATCAATTATGTGATGGCAAAATCGAGCTTGTTGAGAACAACAATTGTCAAATTATGGTATATATCAACCCCGGTGAGGATGAGAAAAAATTTTTGATCAACGAGCTCAAATTGGATGAGCATACGCTCAACTCCGCGCTGGACCCGGATGAATTGTCACGTTTGGAATTCGAACCAGAGCATTTGGCACTGATTTTCAAACGACCTAAGAGCTATTCTGCCAATGATCGCTTTTTCTTTCGCGTGTCTTCGGTGGGTATCTTCCTATTTAAAAATCAAATCATCATTGTTACTTCTGAAGATTTCCCCATGTTTGACGACAAAAAGCCGGTGAAAACCAAATCGCTCAAAGAAGTGATGTTGCGGTTTTTGTATCGCTCGATCTATCATTTCCTGGAGCATCTTAAAATAATTAACCAGATATCGGATGACCTGGAAGAAAAAATCAATGCCTCATTAGAAAATAAATACCTTTTTAGCTTATTTACCCTGGAAAAAAGCATGGTCTATTATCTCAATGCCATCAATGCAAATACCATGATGCTGCAAAAATTGAAAAATAACGCCACTAAAATTAGTTTCTCCGGTGAAGAGGAGGAGTTCCTCGAGGATATTATCATCGAAAATAACCAGTGCTATAAACAAGCCGAGATCTATTCGAATATTCTCTCAGGAATGATGGACGCCCGTGCCTCGCTGGTCAGCAACAATCTTAACGTACTGATGAAAACCCTGAACATCATTACCATTGGCATCATGGTACCTACCTTTGTGGTCAGCGCCTTCTCCATGAACGTGGGTATTCCCCTGGCCAAGCATCCGTTCGCTTTCTGGATTGTGATGGGCATTGCCCTGATCTCGGTCTTCGGATTCTATTTCTTCTGGCGGTTCAAAAAGTGGTAGCCTGTCGTCCACTGATTACTGATTACTGATTACTGATCACTGATTACTGATTACTGATCACTGATCACTGATCAGTGACCGCCGTCTTCTCATTAAGGATTCACAACAAATACAAAAGGCTCAGCAGCCCTCTCGCTCCTGAGCCTTTTTTCTACGATTAAAGATCATTCATTAACAGCTAATCCCTGCCAACAGCAGACTGTCAAGTGCTCACTGTTAACTGATTACTGATTACTGATTACTGTTCACTGATCACTGTTAACTGCCAATTACTTCTTCGGCACCTTCACCGGCAGCGGCGGCGCAGCAGGAATCGTCTTCTCCTGCGTCTTCAATTCCTCTAAAATCACCTCGATCGCCTTATTCAATTGCTCATCGATGCCTTCAAATTCTTTGGCAGGATCGTTATCGACAGTAATGTCAGGTTCGACGCCGACACCCTCCATGATCCATTCTTTGCCTTCCAGATCGTAGCGGGAAAATTCGGGCTTGTTGAGAAAACCACCATCGAGCAATGGCAGTGAGCCTCGAATGCCAACCACGCCGCCCC
>JAPDQM010000086.1:0-17153 GCA_034505795.1 Candidatus Zhuqueibacterota bacterium | reverse complement strand
AGTTGCCGGACTTGATTATTAAGAGTTTTGACACTTCAACTGGCAATAAACAATTTGCAAAAGATGAAACCGTCGAGTTGAATGCTGTCATCGTAAGCCTTTATGCGGATTGCAAAGATACCTTTGTTGTGAATTTTTATCTGGATGAAACTGTAATTTTGAAGACCGATACTATAAACGGTTTGCCCAAAGATACCCCGTATCTTCTCCGCTTGCAAAATTTCAAAATGCCAGACAGCAATAATCACAGCATTTCAATTGAAGTAGATGTATCAAACGCTATTAAGGAGCAATCAGAATCGAATAATAAATCGACCATTGAAATCTACCCGCCTTCGATACTAACTGTTACACCCAATCCGTTTACGCCAAATGATGACGGCAAGAACGATGAGGCTGTCTTTAATTTTGAAACATTTCAGATTGGCGGGGCAAATCTGAAAATATTCGACATTCATGGTCGGAAGATTTATGAGCAAGATTGGGCGTCATCGACGAAGAGAATACGCTGGAATGGTCGCGATAGCTCGGGCCGGCCAGTGTTGCCGGGGGTCTATCTTTATATTTTCTCCGATCGAAACAAACCGCTCGCTCGCGGCTGTGTGGTGGTGGCTAAGTAACCAGGAGGTGTGAACCATGACCAAAACAATTTCCATCGCATTCATCATATTGATGTTGGCGGTGCTATTGCCGAACTCGACCGCCCAAAATATGATCCGCGCCAATCCCGCAGACATCATGGATCCACAGGCGATGTTCATCAATCCAGCAATCATTCCCTATCGCAACCTGACGCTAAGCCTGGGAATGAAAGTGTATCATCTCGGCTTTTTGGATGACAACAGCACCGGATTGAAATATAGCTATAGCAGCAATAGCTTTCCTAACCTCCTGCTGGATAATATTGGCGTGGGCGTTACGTTGGAGAGCTTCAATACACCATATTTTAGAACCGGTGGTATTGGCGCTTCCTTTGCCTACTCCATCCTGCCCAGCTTGGCGGTGGGCGTAAGCGCTCATGGCAATAACTTAAGCTATGATGAAGGAAAGTTCAGTGGCTTCGACCATAGCGATCCCGTATTTGCCAATGGCAACGGCCAATGGAACCTCAGTTTCGATGCCGGCATGTTGATTCGCCCGACAGACAATTTCGCCGTTGGCTTGAGCTGCAATAATTTAAATCGACCCGATTTGTCATTGATCAATGGTGGCGCACGTGTGCCGCTGGAGCTGAATTTTGGGATGAAGCATTATTTCAACATATTCGCGGCATCGCTATTTGGCCACTATGAGTCAAATGATCTGGCGCTGGGGGTGATGGGTGAAGTCAATTTTGGTCATCGTGGGCTGCTAAAAGCCGGTTATGCCACAGAGGGCTTGCTGTTGGAGGGGCTCTTGAACCTCGGCAATGGCTTTGCCATCAATTATCGTATGGATTATCCAACCAGCGAAGTAAATAATGTAAGTTTTGGCTCCCATCAGGTCGGTGTTTCGTGGAATCTGCGGCTCAATCCCGAGTATAATTTTGCTATTCGGGCATCGGTGGATACAGTAAAAGTGATTCGCGAAGTCTCGCAAATCAAAATTAACAAAAAGGAGAATCGGGAGCAGATATTTGCGCAGTTGGATGACGAGGACTTAAAATTTCCACGTCCCGGCAAAGGTGACCTTCAAGCGACACCAATCGAAGATTCGGGCATGTCGCTGGATGATATTTTGAATGAAACCTTGCCGCATAATAAATACCTGGATGAGTACCGCAAGAACTTCGAGGAGATGCGCGCCCAGGTTCAAAAGTCCAATCAACACCTAAATGTGGACATCTGTTTCCCGGATGCTACCACAGCCGAGCGCAGCGTCATCATCCGTAATTTTTTGGTGGATAGCTTAAATTTCAGCAAAGATGATATCCATTTGTTGCGGGAGCCAGATGGCAATAACCACACGGCGGTCAAAGATAGCATTAAAAACCAGGTAGAGAATTCTCCGGATCGGGACAGCAAATCGGAATACATCACTATTTCCAGCGCCCCTCGAGAGAGCATGGAGCCCAATCAAATTTATTTCAACATCAATGTCACCGGCGTAACCAAGGTCAACAAGTGGCGAGTGCTCATCACCAACTTTTTGGGTGAACCGGTTCATGAGATTTTGGGTAGCCGCAACATCGAGACTGAGGTGGCTTGGGATGGCTTCACTGCTGATAATAGATTGATAGACGTAGGCAATTATTATTATCAATTCCAGTACTCGATCGGCGGCGATAAGTGGATACCTAAAAATCCCCGTCGACATCGGCTGGTCTTTGTACAACTCCGAAAATACAAAGTCATTGAAATCACCACCGATAATAAGATAAGCGACCTCGACATGCTAAAGGCCATCGTCATTCGGCTGAAGACGCCGCCGCCCATGCCCGATATACCACTCGAGTCGCATTGATCCAGGCAGACATGAACTGAAGCAGTTTGAATAAATTTGTAAGGAGAGATGTCAACTATGAGGCATAAGACATTTTGGATCGTGATATTGATGGTTGTTTTCATGGCTGTGGTTGTGATCCCGACCCCAGCGCAGGATCGACAGGGCACATCTTCAACCCAGCAATCCGGTCCGGCGAAGTTGGATACCGGCAAGCGCGGCTTCAACATTAGCACCGCGTCTGAACTGTATCGAATTTGCGATGCATTCGGGCCACCATTGGTCTTGGTCTTTGTGCTAGGGATTTTCTTCGTCAGCCAGAAATTCCTTGTTCTCAGGAGAGAACAAAAAGATGCCAAGAAAATACCAGTAGCCGATATTCGAACCATGAGTTTCGAGGATCTCCAAAAAATGATGACCCAGGTCCGAGAAATTCAACCGGATGACGAGGAGCAAAAGGACGAGACCAAAGAAAAAGTGCCTCTATTGAAGCGAATTTTTAAACAAAAGAAAGCGTCGTCATTTCAATTAATCAATCGGTTGTATAAGCTTTTTGAATCGCAACAATCCACTGCATCGTTTAACGGCGAAACGAGCAGCTTCCTGCAAAACATGAAGGACAACTTCAATCCGTTTTCCACACGAGTGGCTTTTCTATCGGAAACTGCAGGTGCGTTGGGATTGTTGGGAACCGTCTGGGGCATGTTTCTGGTCTTTTACAAAGGATCGCCGGACCCTGAAGACATCCTCCAGGGCATGGGCATTGCTCTGGCCACCACTATTGTGGGTCTCGTGATCAGTATTAGCATCAATTCCCTCACCACGGTAGTGAGCAACATGTTTGACAATCATCTGGATTTTTTGAATAACCTGGCGATTGTGTTCCAGGAGCGGCTCATGCGTGAGGAGAGTCCTCAAGCCGCCAAGGGACAGCCGATTATTGTGGATCCTGCCTACCTGGAAAATCTGCCGACCCCCAGCGTCTCACCGGTGCGTAAATCTCGACCTCGCGCCGCAGAAGTCGAAGAGCAAGAGGAAGCACCGGCGACTGCAAGCTCCAGGAAAAAGGAATACAACCCACCGGCGGAGATCAAAATTGTTTCTGGTGATAACCAGTCTGGCGAAGTGAATACCGCCCTGGCAGAACCCATTATCGTCGAAGTGCTGGATGCCAAAGGAACGCCACTGGAAAACGAAACTGTGGTGCTGACTGCCGAGGAAGGCGCCGGCGTGTTCCCGAATATGAGTCGCACGCAAAAGTTATTGACCAATGACGAAGGCCGCATTCAAACTCAATTCACATTGGGGAAAATGGCGGGCGAAAAAACGATCCAAATTTCCGTTGAAGGGGCCAATCTGCGCGGGGTGAAGCTGTTGGCCATTGCCAAGCCAACGCCTCCATCGAAACTGGTCGAATTGAAGGGCAATTATCAGACCGGGGAACTGGGCAAGCGGTTACCACTGCCCTTTGCGGTGGCCGTTCGCGATAAATTTGATAATCCCATTGCGCGATACGAGGTGGATTTCTCCTTGAAGCGCGGGACAGGCAGATTTCAGGACAGCCCAAATGCCCACTACACCACCTTCACCAATGAAGATGGCCTGGCTGAAGTCTACTTCATCGTTGGGAATAATCGTGGCGCTCGCGAAATCGAAGTGGAAGCCAAAAAAGTGGAGCCGTCCAAGCTATTATTTGAAGTGTTTGCGGTATAAGCTCGACAGGCTGCTCAGGGATTCGGCAGGTGCAGCCGAATTGTCACCGGCTTGAAAAAGCCAATAACGGATGTTCGTTTCGCTGCAAATTTAGTATAAAATTATTAGGTAAAAGCTATCAAAACGTCTTTTTGGCAAATAGTCACAACGAATTCCTGACTCTGGTAAGACGACTGTGATCAACAAAGGTTTTCGTTTTTTTATGTAAATGGAAGGAGCTGCAATGGGTAAAGGCGGTATCATCATCCGGTTAATTGATATCACATTGCTGCTGCTATTCGGTTTTCTGGTATCCAGCGAAATTAATAAAAAGAGCTTTGTAAAATTGCCGCAAAGCGACGTAAAATTGAAGCGCGAAATCGATGACGCCGAGCTGTTGATTGTGGGCATTAAGCCAGATACCACCGTTTACCTGGAGGGTGAAAATCGGCCGATTGCCAGCCTCGACGAATTGTATAATCTCATTTTAACACGCAATCAAAGCTATAAGACGCTGAATCGAAATTTTCGTGTACGAATTCGCTCGCATTGGAATTTGCCGATTAAGTACACCATGCGCATTGCCAACTTTTGTCGCAACAATAATATTCCCGTTGGCATGGATATTCACAATGTCAGTTCAAAACTATCTGCTGCCGAGGGAGGGTAAATCGTATGCCAGCACCCAAGAAAACCGGCGGACTCATTGTGCGACTCATCGACCTGTCGCTGCTGATGCTACTGGGCTTTTTGCAAACCAGCGACATCGTGCATAAAAGCCAGATCAAATTGCCCGGCCCGAGCACGCGGTCCAAACAAATGCAAGAAGACCAGAAAAAGATTTTACCGGTGGATGTGCGCGTCATGAGAGGCGATACGACCATGCCCGAAATCGATCCATTGACCGAGCGCTCGCTGATTAAGTTAGGCCAATTGCATTCATATTATGTAATTTTCGAGTCGGATAAGGTTTTTCGCATTCGCGATTTGGATAAACTGGAGCAGCACCTGCTGGTTACGCACGCCAGCTATGATTCAATTGTAGTGATTGTGAATCCGCATCCCAATTCGATCGTTCAGGGGACAATTAACCTAATCGACATCTGCCGACGCCATAATTTCAATCGGAAATTTCAATACAACGAGGCGCTGGAATGAAACTCAGCTTCAAAAATGGCACCCTCAGTTGGGATCAGTTCGACGAAGATCGCTGGATCGCCGCGACCATTGCTACCATTATTATTCTATTGCTGACGATTCTGATCACAAGATCGATCCGAATTCCTGAAAATCCTAAAAAGATCGTCGTCTCGGAAGAGATCGACTTTGCGAAACCCGAGATCAAGAAAAAAGAAATCGAGGTCAAAAAGGTTCAACAGCAAGAAGAGAAAATTACTGAAGAAAAGATATTGCAGGAAACGCCGGAAATCGAGTTGAACCTGCCCATGGATATGCCCAAAAGCATTGCCAATCTGCCGACCAATTTGCCGATGGCCAGTGAGTTCAAAATTTTTGAGCATGAAAATCCAAACATCGAGCAGGCGCAAGCGACCATGCAAATTACGGATGGTATTCTGGCGCCGGAGTCCGATGATAAAGAGGCCATGGACATATCCAAAGGATTACAAACCGAATGGAATGAAGACCGGGTAGCCACCACCATCATCACTCGTAGCACTGGCGATAAATCGCTCAGCGATAATATGGGCATCTCCACCACCGCTATCCGATCCAGGGAGCAACGACTTTCTACTGATTTTACCGGCTTTAAAGGTGAAATCAAATGGGAGGAGTTGCGGGACCCGATCTTTGATTGGATTCGAAAAAATTCGTCGCCCATTGGCGACCTCGCTCGGCTGAAGCTGACCAACAACGACATGACCGCCCGCACGGCCCGAAAAAACATCGCCATCGAAAACTCTGGCTATATTCTGCTGCTGGCGAGCAAAGAAGAGAAAAAAGAGCTCAAAATTTGCCTCGTGAATCGCCAGACCAACGAATACGTGATGTTGGTGGACATGGGATTGACCCAGACCAGCACCCTTTATTATAGCGGGATGGTCCGGCTGGATGAAAATGATGAAATTGTCTCTTTTTCCAGAGGTACTGAAAAAAGTGCCAATGACCCCAAAGCCCAGGAATTCATGAAAATATTCTGGCAATGGGCGAGAACCGTCACCGGCAAATAATAGCCGATTCATCGAGAACATACCTGTTTTATCACCCGAATGAACAGAGCAACTTTACTGGTCCATTCTCAAAGAGACCGCTCGATCAACCAGCAGTTGCAGCCACTGCTGTCAAAATGGCATCAACCAGATTAGGCTGAGGTCATGTTTTCGATTCTTAATGCTCGGATAGGATAACTTCATCCTATTTCGATCTGAAAATTAAATTATTAAAAACGGGAAATGGCTCAGGTCAATTTCAGAACTTGATTGACGATAGCGGTTTTTGAGGATCAATTAGCCTGGTTTTGGGATCATACGGAAGCAACGGCAAAATCGATTTTGCGACTATCAGCGAGGAGAAATCATCGGGGGCTCTAAGGAAATTGATCCATTTCATTTAGCAAAACATTAGGGTGCTGACCTGGATCGTAAAATTGCCTGATTGATGTTATCAAGGACATTACCATGATCAAACGACAATTCTGTTTTCTTTTGATGGTTACGTGGCTAATTTTTTATGGGTATGGCTTTGCGCAGCAAACGCCACCTGGCGCTAATGCAAAACAGACCCTGGCCGAAGTCGACACGTCGATGTGGAAGTACTTAACCGCATCCGATCGATCGGAATGGACCATCACCAAAGCCGATTCGGAAACTGCCATCAGGACCCACTTCATGAATGGTCGCAAGGTTTATGCCGAAGTGGAAAAGCTGAATCAAAAAATCCAGAGCAAAAAAGTTGCAATTAGCGAAGTAATGGATGAGCTAATTCGCTTGATGGAACAGGTGCAAGAAAATTTCGAGGCTGGACTTCGCCTGAATCCATTTGAGACGTATCTGCGCAATTGGATTGCTGGCGTCTACAATTTTCTGGAACAATTATATGCCGCCCAAAACATGGATCAAAAGCGGCTGCAAATTTTATTGAATACCCTTTGCCTGGAAAAAGATCTGAAGAAGCGTAGCATTCTTTATAGCAAAGTCGCCGAGATTTACCTGAGTCATCAGGGCTGGACCCAGGCACGAAAATACTTTCAGCTATCCAATGATACGATGCTTGAGGGTAAAGAAGCCGATATCGATACCAGCCGATTATTCAGAAACATTTACCTGCGGGGCCAAGCTGAACTAAAACTTTACGAAGGAGAAGCGGCACGCCAATCCATCATTTATGCCAGTATGATTGCGCCGGACAAAAAAACCTACCAGGATTTAATGGGCCTACTGGATTACATCAATTGGGATGACGCCAACATCCGCGCCTCTGAGCAATTTATGAAAGCTCGCCGGCTCGTTACCGAGCAAAAATTCAAAGACGCTGAAGCTGCCTATTTTGAGTTGAGCGATATCGTGCAAACCGAGCCCGCACAAAAAGAGACGCAATATCGGTTAGCTATGTTGCAGTTCAACAATCTCGATAAAAAGGACGAAGCCATCGATCGGCTCTGGCGCGTGGTTCAGAAATGCCCCATTGATCCGGCTACCGGTACTGCCGCCGATTCAACGGGACAGAATTACTGGAATGCCTACTGTCGTATGGGTCTGGCGTTAGCCAATAGTTATTTGGCTACCAATAAAAAGCTGGCGTTCACCTATTTTTACAAAACCGCTCAAGTCGAGAGCCCGGTGCGCGGAAGCGCGTTTCTGAGCCTAGCCTATCTTTCGCGGAATATACCGGAGACCTGTCTGGGCTTCTGCAACCGTGCGGCCAACTATGTTCAGCAACTCGCACCAAACGAGCAGAAGCTGCTGTTCAGTATTTTATATGACGCTAACCGCCGCCTCGGCAACTTTGAGGAAGCGTTGAAATGGTTTGAAAAATCTCAGGAGCTATGAGCCATACCAAATTAAAAAACAGCATGAGAGCGCTGCGTATGCAAAAAATTTATTTGATCTTTATCATATCTGTTTTGATTGCGCTGGGCTGCGCCATACAGCAACCCGTGGTCGAAAAAAAGACACCGGTTATCCAGGTGCCGCCCGGGATCGATACGGCAACAGTGGTCATCGTCGACTCCATATTTGCCCGAGTCCAAATCCCGGAAAAAGACGAAAGCCTGGCTCGCTCAATTTTTTCGGAAGCGCAATTGATCAATCATCTAGCCGATTCCTTGTGGGAGACCGGAATCAATGGCTGCGCCAGTCGCGAAGATAGCTTGCTGACCTGGGCTCAACTTTCACGGGCACAGACCTACCTGCAATCGGATCGGGAGCGTTTCAAGTCCCTGAAGAAAATGATGAAGAAGATGGGGCAACTGCATCCAGCAGTCCTAAAAACCGTGAGCACTGAACTGCAGCTACAAGCGCTTTCAAGCTACCAAAGCGCCATTCGAACCAATCGGTTTGATGTCACCTACCGTCGACGGTTAGCTCAGTTTCTCAAGCAATTAGCCGACAAAAGTCACGATCAAAATTATTTGCGACAGGCGGCTGAAGAATTGGAACGGGTGGTTTTCTATGTGAAGGGCGAGCACCTGTTGTTTCTCGACCTGGCCGATACCTATTTCCGATTGGGCGACTGGCAAAATGCCTTTAAGAATTATGAATTCGGTAAAAATGCCCTAAAAAAGAGCGCCATCTTTGTGCAGCAGAATCCCAAAATCTATTTCGGTCGCCTGGCCGAGGTGCCTATAGACACGAATCGGCTGGTAGCGATTCTGGATCGTCAAGGTTTGTGCAAAACTAAACTGTATGAAGCCCAGCCTGCTCTGGCGTTATATCGAGAGGCAAAGGCCCTGACGCCCGATCCCGATTATAAAAATATTTTCGAGAGCAAAATCAAATGGATCCTCTGGGACGATGGCAACATTCGAGCCTCAGAGATCAGAGATCATGCCGACTCGTTACGATTTGTGAAAAATAAATATCCCGAAGCCAAAGCCGTCTATCTGGAATTGTTGCCGCTGCTATGGACGAAGCGTACCCGGGATGAAATCAACTGGCGGGTGGCGACACTGGATTTCGATTATCTGGGCAATAAGGAGGACGGGGTGGCCCGTATGCATCGAGTGATTAAAACAACCGCCGTCGACAGCCTGACCGCAGCGCCATTGGATTCCATGGCCCGGCGCTACTTCAATGATTATGGACGATTTTGTTTTATGTTGGGAGCGGAGAATTGGGAAAAAGATCGGTTGCGATCTTATATCTATTTTCAGCAAGCGGCACAAACCAATTACAATGAGCGGCGCAAAGCATTCTTGCAATTGGCGGAAATCTCAAAATTCGATCCGAACGAAACCATTGCGCTCTGCCAACGAGCCCAGGACTTTGAACATGAACTGGATAAAACCGAGAAAGAGGTTCTTTATCGCCTGCTATATCAATCCTACCGCAAATTAGGCGATTTCACCAAAGCCAAGCTATGGTTTGATCGTTGGAAAGAGCTATAGATTTTGCTGAATCATCTGAGGAAAGCATGACACGATTTCTAAAATTGATCGGTTTAATTGGTTTACTGTTGGCATATAGCTGCTCCGGGAGAATGAATGGCATTTTGCCGGCCCCCGTAAGTTCTGACAGAAAAGCATTTCAAATTCCGGCAGGCGTTGATAGTTCTGTCGCCCTCGCAGCGAAGCGAAAAGCAGAGCGATTGTTTGTGGACATCACGCGTGAAAGCCATGCCGATACATTATTCAAAACTGCTGACAATTATTTAAAAATCACCCAGGATCTTTATAGCGGCCTCGATGCTCGAAAACAGGCCCTGGAAGAAAAGCGTCAACAGGTCAGCGAACTGTTGAAAAAAAAGGAAGCCGAAGGCACGCAATCGTTACAAGATCAACGACAGCAGCAAAAGACCCTGGATCAAATCCAGGAAGATTCGCTAACCGTAGTCATTGTAACCAGTTTATTCGACTACTATCTCGATTTTTGTGACCAGATTTTGCACGAGGGTATTGAACTCAATCCATTTGATTTGCGTGGCTGGCAATATTTGGGCATCTGTGGTTGGAACCGTAGCACGATATTTGGCGACACCATCGGCTATCGCCAGGCACTTCAAGCGCTATTGAAAATTTTGGATTATGACCGCGGAACCGCCTCGGTTTACAAAGAAATTGGCAAAAACTATTGTCGCCTGAAAAAATGGGATCGCGCATACGAATATTTGTATAAAGCACGAAACACCTATGTGATCACTGCTGCCTTCGATAATCCACAAGCCACGCTGCCCGATCATTATGCCAAACTCAATTTGCCACCACATATTGACCCCAAGCTGTATTACGATTATCTTTTCTATAAAGGTCAAGCGGAGATGTGGCTTTACATGGCCGATTCAGCATTGGCGACCTTTGCCCAGGCTCGGGCACTGGCGCCGACAAAAGAAGACGCTGATGTTATCAACGACTATGTGACGAATTGGATCAAATGGGATGATGGCAATATCTACGCGGCGGAACAGCGCTACATTATTGAAGATTCGCTCCGGCGGGGCAACTTCGCCTGGGCCAAATCCGCCTATTTGCGGCTCCTGCCGCAACTGCGCACTCCTCGAGCGAAGCACTATATTACCTGGCGTCTGGCCCGGACCGAATACGATTTTTTAGATCAAAAACAAGCGGCTGCTGATCGTCTCTATAATTTGGTCAGGGAGGCCGATACCAGCAAAGGCAAAGCCAACCTCTATCAACCACCGGCTGATTCGCTGTACAAATTGTATTTTAAAAATGCGGGCGAAATTCTCTATGCATTGGGTCAGGAATATATGCGGCAAGGGATTCGCGATGAAGCCAGAGTCTGCTTTGCCAAGGATACCACGTTTGAATGGTCGGGCCGCATTAAGGCCCTATTGCCATTAGCCCAATTGGTCGATGTACCAGTGGACCTTTCACCCGAACTGCGGTCCAAACAGCGAATTGAGCAAATGGAAAAATTATTCAATCGGGCGAAAATGTTTGTCCGTGATTTGAGTGAGAAAGAAATCGATTTTCTTTACGGCAACCTAAATCAACTTTATCGTACCATGCGGGATCAAAAGAAATTGCAGGAAAATTATCAAGAATGGCAGCGGATAAAGGCCCAGCGTAAGCCTTAGCTGCCAACTCAACTATCGTCAACCAAAGAGAGGTCAACCATGAACAGCAAGAATTTGATTCAAAGAATAATATTCTTTATCACCATTCAGAGTCTCCTGGCGCTGGCGGTATGGAGCCAGTCAAGCTACAAATGGGATAAGGAATTGGTGCGTAAAGTAACGATCACCGACAAAGTGATTATAGACAAGCTGGTACTGGATTTATTCATTCCGGAATCGGATGTGGACCATATCGAGATCTTTGATGTGGATGCTAACGGCGTCACCGAGGGCGATCTGCTACGAGTCCAGCCTTCGCGCAACGTTTACTCGCTGATGATGCTATCACAGGAGAGTCGCGAAATTATTTCCAAAATTCCTTTTCCAGAAAATACAGAAGAGACCGGGTACATTGTAAATATCAACAACCCGGAGACACCCGAACAGCGAATTTTGTTTATCCTGGCTCAAACTATCAAAGCGCTTTACAGCACCGATAAGCCGTTGAAGCTCTATTTTGAGCAATACGAAAAAGGCATGTTCCGCTTTGAATTCTTTGGCTTCAGTCGCGCCGATTTGAAGGACGATCCCAATCTGGCAATCGGAAAAACTCAGGGGCAAGCTGTGAGCGATCTATTGAAATTGCTCTATAAGGAATTCAATCAGGATTTCCCCACCTGGCAGCCAACCGTGATTCATGTTATGAAAATAGAGCGGGATACTCTAATCGTACCTGAAAAATCAGGCAGGAAATAGCTCCAGGTTGGATTTTTCAATGACGAAATTGAATTTCTCTATTTTCGGTTCGATACAACGCGCGGCGGGAGTCGATTTTTATCAGGATTGGTCAGATAAGTTAGCTATTAAAAATGCTGGCGTTAGTCAATTTGAAGCAACAGTGACATTGGTTCGATTTCTTTAAGAAAATGTAACGAATATTTTTTGATTAAACTGCTAAAAAACTAGCTGGATATACCAGCCCCATGATTCAAGAAAAACCCTTGCTTTTGTAATTTATTTTTAGTACACTTGATCTGAACAATTCCCAAAGAGTTCTCCCTAATCGTGTTTACCCAAACCCCCTAATTTGTTTCACAAAATAAGGCTGGAGGTATCTTCTCCCGCAACTGATGTTCCTGATCGACAATTGACAGAACAAAGGATTCAGCAACTGGGGTAAGCATCATGAGAAGGATCAGACAAACATCCATTCCCTGCCTGATTGCGATTTTCACATTCGGAATTTTGCTTTGCTGCGGTGCGCGGTCACATGCCGCAGGCAAGGCGGTCGTATTAGTTTCAGCCAGTGGCACGTCGAACACGCTGGGGGATCGTCCTGCCAAAAAAGGTGACAAGGAACTGGAAGATACCATTCGCGAACTCAACCGTTTTACGCTTAGCGATTCCTTATGGAAAATGTGGCGCGCCATCGAGGATTCCCAATATGTCGTGGCGCGGATTGACACCATTAAAGCTCAACGAAGCTTTCAGGCAGGTGCAAAATTAGCGAAAGAAGCCTTCACGTTACTGCAGCAAATAAAGCAGTCAGACTTAGATTCATTAACCAGACAAAAAATCATTTTGCGAGCGATTTTATTGTTTGAAAAGGCGCGCACCGAATTCGAGCAAACGTTTAAAACCAATCCCTTCGACATCAAAACTCAAACCTATTTGATCTGGGTATTTCAAAATCTGGCTGAATTATATGATCATTGCGACAGCACGCTTCGCGCCATTCAAATGCTCGAATATTTGACTTACATTTTAAACGATGATCCCAAATTGTATTATGCACTGGGAGAAAAATATTTCAATATCGGGAAATGGGATCTGGCGTTGGCCAAGGTACGGACGTCGATCGATTTGATGTTGAACAATAACTGGGATAGCATTGATAGGAATCAACTGTTCTGGCATTATTATCTTCGAGCCAACGCTGAAATCAATCTAAATATGATTCCGCAAGCCCTGTTATCACTTAACTACGCCAAACTGATTGCGCCGTCAGCGGTCGAAGCCGATGACATCCAGAAAAAAATTGACTGGATCAACTGGGATGATGGGAATTTGCCTGCATCGCGCAAATCAGACTCTCTGGACATGCGATTGAATCAAGGCACCGATAATTATGGCAAAATAAAACAGGATTATCTCAATCTGCTCAGTCAGGTGCGAACGGACAACGCCAAAATGGATGTGAATTGGCGCATCGCTCAGCTCGAGTTTAACTTTCTTCAGCAACGAGAAAATGCGGTCGAACGGATGTCGAATGTTGTAAAACAGATTCCATTGGACTCAATCAAAAAAGCAGTGGATCCGAATTTTCAAAAATATATTGATGATTATTGTCTGATGTGCTACATCCTCGGTATGGAGTACGTAAACCAGCAGGATTTTCGCAAAGCATTTGTCTATTTTTTCCAATCCACCGTTTTCAATTGGAGCCAGGCTGCCAAAAGTTACCTTCAGTTGGCAAAACTCTCAGCGCTGGATAATTTGACGGTTCTGCGATTTGGTCAGCAAGCTCTAAATTGCGAACAGCAGCTTTCCGAGCAAGAGCGAGGTGCATTGTATCATATCTTATTCATGGCATATAAGCGGATGGGACGATTTGAGGAGGCGCTATTTTGGAATCAAAAGGCTATCAATTACTCACTAAGCAATTACAACAACTCTGCTGGATCTGTGGCGCGGTAATCGCGCTGCTAATGCTCGGCTGCGCTTCGACATCGCTAAAATCGCCCGCGTCCGATACGGTATCATCATCCAGCGTGGGACATTTGCCCGGAATTGACAGCACGGTTGCAAAAAGCGCCTATGAATTTTCCAATCGGCTACTGGTAGATTCTGATCGTCGCATTAAAGCGCGAGAATGGTATAATAATGCCATGATATCCTATCATTGGGCTGACTCCATTTTATCCTTGCCCCTGACCATTCGCCCAAAAGACTCAACACTAATAGCTATCTATCATAGTTGGTTGAAAAGCAATGGAACGCCGAACAACGACGAAATCGATTTGAATAGCTCAGCCACTACCCTTGCTGAACAAATGGTGGCTAAAATATTGAACCGCGCTCAACAACAAGCCCAGCAAGCGAAGATACTGAACCCCTATGATCTGGAAATTCGCGGCTTATTGGCTCAAATTTACATCAAGCAAGGTGCGGCAACTCACAACTCGATCAGCTACCATCTGGCCTTGGACGAATTAAACAACTTGCTGTTGGTCGACCGCAGCAATCCTTTGATCTATGAGAAATTGGCAGAATGCTACTATGCGTTGAACGACTGGCAGCGGAGTTATCAGCATTTTCAACAAGCGGAACAGATTTTGCTCATTCAAGCTCAGTTCAGAACCAATATTGGGGCCGAATCGTCTGTAGCCATAGATACAACTCGCTGGATATATTATCTACGCAGTCAGGGCGAGACAAAGGCCAAATTATATGATGCTGAACAAGCGATATATTACCTCAACAAGGCGGGTGAGCTAACCCGAGATGAAGCCGTTCATGAAGAATTAAATAAATACATCCGCTGGATCAAGTGGGATGATGGCAATATTCGCGCTTCAGAATTGCGGGATGCTGTGATTAAAATCGAACAACAAGGTGATCTTAGGAAGGCTCGAGGGCAATACCTGGAGCTGCTGCCGCTGTTAAAAACATTGCGCGCCAGAAATGAAATTAATTGGAAAATTGCATCGATCGAATTCAACTCGCTCAAACGAAAAGATGCTGCACTGCGACGAATGTTCCAGGTAGTGCAACAGATCCAACGACAGGATCAGCCGGATGAGTTGAATCAAATTTATCTCAAAGACTATGCAGCGATGTGCTACTCTGTTGGTCTGGATTACCTCCGAGATTACCAATTCCGGTTTGCCTATATGTACCTCGATCAAGCGTCGCAATACGATTGGGACCACCGAGCTGATTGTTATTATCAATTGGCGTTGCTGTCGCAAGCCAATCCTGCGGAAACCATTCGAAATTGCAAAAAGGCGCTGGAATTCGTCGCCCAACTCTCTGCGGATCAGGTGAAAAAAATTAACAAAATGCTGGCAATTTCCTATCTGAGAATGGGGCAATTTGATATGGCTCAAAGTTATTATCAAACTTTGACCCAGAATCAATTATTTTTGGAAAATTAATAATGATTGTATTGGAAAAAAAATATGCTTTCTGCGTTGCGGTGCTGCTGTTATTGATGATGCTCGCTTGCAGCAATCATGGCCGATATCCCTTGCCGGGATTTACAAAATATTCGGAATTTCCCGAGGGGCTCGATAGCTTGACTGTCGCCCGGTCGGATTCTATCATTCAATTTCTATTCGTAGATTTTAACAACGAACGACGAGCCAATGAGTTGACGCGAGAGGGATTAATGGCATTCGAGCAGGCAGATTCGCTCTGGAAAGAGTGCCAGCGTACCCGTAGCGATAGCACTCGAATATCAATTACCATTGCCGCGGATAGCAATGCCATCGCCCCATCCGCGGCGGACGTGTTATCTAAAAAGGTCATCAACTACCTACAGCAAGCTGAAAAAAGCTTTTTGCAGGCCATCAAACTAAATCCGTTTCCGCTGACGATCAAAGACGGTCTGGTCCAGACTTATCTTCTCTGGGCCGCTGTTGAAAAACCTGAATTGTTTTATGAAAAGGCAATAACCTTGTTGACGGATATGGTGGCTTCCGAAAAAAGCGATCATCTGCTGTTTTATCGGCTGGGCGACTGCTATTTTCGTTTAGGCAAATGGGAATTGGCATTAGAAAACTATCGACAGGCCGAAAAGATATATCAAGCGACTTCAGTGTTCACTGATACCAGCGTGTTCGATTTTCTTTCTGATTATACTCGCCGCGAGGAGCTCTATTTCAATTACCTCTATTCTCAAGCGGTCGTGCTGGCGCGTCTATATCGATCTGCCGAAGCGCTGCGAGTGGTCAGCAATGCGAAAGAGATTGCTCCTACCTTAGAATTGAAACAGCTTGCAGAAAGATTTCAGGATTGGATCAATTGGGACCGAGGGAATATTTATACGGCAGAACAAAAAAATCAAATTCTGGCGCTGATCAAGCAGGAACAATACCAGGAAGCTGCCACAAGATTCGAGTCACTTAAAAGCCAGTTATCTGATTCACTGGCAATTGACGAAATCGAATGGCGCATCGCTGGATTGGAGTTCCGTTTTCTGAATAAAAAACCAGCCGCTTGCCAGCGTCTATTAAAAGTTATCAACCGCTATCGTACCCGATCGATCCATTCACCGAGCGTCAAAAGTAACTATGAGCAATATATTACCGATTGTGGCACCATGCATTTTCACCTGGCGATGGAATTTATCGAAAAAGCTGATTTCAAACAGGCCCAGAAATATCTCGAACAGGGGAGTCAAATCGATTGGTATGGCAACTACAAGTGCAGTCTCGAATTAGCCCGGCTGAACCGACACAATCCGCAAACCTCACTGGATATTGTCGAAAAGGTACTGCGGCAGCAAAACCAACTTTCTACCGCTGAAAAACTCGCAGCGTTGGAAATCAAATTGAGCGCGCTGCGGAAACTGGGCCCCCAATTCCATGAGCAAGCTCAGCAAACCTACAACTCGATTCGCGAACTTCAGAAAAAATGATGCGCCATCTGCTATGGCTCCCCAGACATTCACCAGCCCAGTTTCTGCCTACCTTCACTGAAAAATCCGATGAACTTTTTACCAAATAGGTCGTCTAAAATAATGACCCAAAAAATGATACTGCTGATCCACTGTTTGCTCTTTTTCAAAGGGCGAACAGCACAGGGATCAGACAATCTCAACGTTTAAATTTAAAAGAGGTGAAGCT
>JAPDQM010000085.1:0-17195 GCA_034505795.1 Candidatus Zhuqueibacterota bacterium | reverse complement strand
GCTGAAATCCCTTGATTCATGAAAGGGTGGATCGAGGCAAACATTTGCTGCCAGAGCTGTTGTTCCTCTGGACTTAAAGATTTGGTGAACAGTCCAACATTTTCAGAATAGATGAAAAAGATGTTTCTGAGCCGAAATCCGATAGGAACTCTTTCTCCCCGAATTTTCCATGTGCCGCTGGAATCCGGCGCCAACTTCATCCTTTGGGCGACCTTATCGAACAGAAATTCCCGCAGGTGTCCATCATGCGTGAAAACGGTGAAGCCTTTGTTGGCGCAACCCATGGCCGTTAAAACCTCGTTCACGGACCAGCCAGAGAAGTCGTCGGTGACGTTCTTTTGAAGGGAATGGAATGCGGGCGAATCGAAAAAGAAAAAGTGCCAGGTGGAGCTGATTGCCACTTCGCGCTTCAGGATTAATTGGATTTCAGTCGGATTATTCATCCAGTGCATCTCGTGCAATTCAGGAAAAATGATCCTCAGGCTACCAAATTTCCTGGGCCAGTTCTTTCCTTTCATGGCAAAGGCACACAGGGCGGATTCCGCCTGTTTCATCCGCAGTCCAGAAATCACGGATGAATAGCCATCGGGCGCTTTGATGATCAATCCATCAATTTTCTCCCAATCTGTATTTAAAAATCGTTGAAAAATCGCCTTCAAATAAACGCCTTCCCAGGTGATGGTTTCTTTGGTTTTATGATCCGGCAATTGGATGGACTGGAGCGGCAACATTTTTAGTTGTTTAAAATTGATAAACCGGTGAGAGCTCGAATCCATGAGCGAATTTTCCTGACCGGTGTTTGTTATGAGTATCCAAAAACCAGCGTCAGAATGGAGCGTATCCTGGGCAACGCCCGGACAGTTCGAAAGCCAAATACCGAAGATCATCAAAGAAACCAATTGCAGAATTTTATTGTGCATAAATGACCTCTATTTGATGAATTGATTTTTGCATCAAAACGTGTAGTTGCTTGAACGGTGTCATTCCTTTCCGCCTATTGATGGACAGGAATCTTTTTTATGCTGGCGTTTATGTCAGGTAACTAATGCTATGCCTGCATGAGCAGCTACGACATGATCGTTCGTTTTAAGCATTTTACAACACGAACGAATCAAATTTTCTGATAAGCTGCAGCTTTTATAGCTCGGACAAAATACTCCCCACTTCGATCCACAGCAGTAAGAATTGTAAAGCTGGCATTTGTTAACATGCGACAAACCTGTTCGACCGGTGGCAATTTATGATCTTTCACAATTCCGCCCAGTTCTTGATGAATGGCATTAATCTCGGCACTGCTGTGCAGGTGAATGATTGCCAGTTCGCCATACGGCTTTAAAATCCGCCAGCATTCAGTCAACGCCAGTCGCTTGCCCTGGATATGTGGCAATACATGAAAGGCAATGATTCGATCGATGGTGTTCTCTCGAAATGGCAGATAACGGGCACAACCGCAAAGTAAAGTGAGCCGCCCATTTTTCTGGAGTGCTGCTTCACGAATCATGCCTTTGGCAAAATCCATCGCAAAAATTCTGGCTCCCCCAGGAGCTATTTTTTCGATGAAGGGAAACAAAACACCAGTGCCGCAGCCGATATCCAGAACTGTGCGGCATTGCTGCCAATCAATTCGGGACAGCAGGGTGGTGATTTTTGACTGTTCAGCAATTGGTCTGATTTTCCATTGTTCAGCTACATCGTTAAAATACTGTCGAGTGAGGCGATTTTCGACCATGATTAGCGCACCACGATTTTCATTTTCCAGAGTAACTTGAGAATAATTGGGATAAGTACGAGTTGGAGCACGACTCCTGGAAATGAATAGGTAAAATCCGCTAACGAGAGCGTCTTGGCAGGTAAGCCGAACAGCGGCAGGATGAGCAGGAGCATGGCAATTCTGGCGGCACGCTGGGCAATGACCGCAACCATCAAGCAGAGCCAAAGCGGAAAACGTTTCTGATGGTGAAGAAACGCTGCCAGGCCCGATGTCATCGCTCCTTCCACACTCATGGATAACGCAGTGGGAAACAGCGGTGGCATTCCGGTCACCAGGGCGGAAATCCATGGCCCCAATAGCCCCACAAGGATGGCTGCGGGGAATTTGATCACGAACCCGGCCAATAAAATTGGCAGGAACATGGGGAGAAGCATTTTTCCCAGGCCGACAAGATGAAATAAAAATGGAACGAGAATACACAAAGCGATAAACAGGGCGATCAGGGCGATTTGTTTGGTCTCTATTTTCATGATGCACATTTTTTTGTATGATTAATGGAGTTCTGGTGCATTGGAGCTCTGCAATCAAATAACCCAATAGCCCCAGCGCTCCGCCACTTGGCCATCAAAAGTTAAAAACTCCACTCCATGTTGCTGAAGACTGTTCTCCCAGGCATGGGATAACCTTTTAAAATTTCGTAGGACTCGTCCAGCACATTTTCAATGCCCGTGGATAGCTGCAGGTTGTCCAGCAAGCGATAGCTTAGTTTCAAGTGAACCAGCGTATATTCCGCCAGCTTTTCGACGGTCGTTTTGGGCGGCATCTGATTAAGTTGATAGCTGGTGTAGAGTTTTTGAATCTGCTCGCCATAGATCGACATCGTCAACTTTTTGAGTGAATAGATCAACATGAAGTTCAGTTTATTGGGCGAAAATGGCAGTATTTCCTCTGAGTCAAGATAGGAAAATGAAATATTGGCGCTAAAATTCGTCAGGGGATTTGCCTGCAGCGTCACCTCGAAGCCCTGTGCCTGATTTGAGCCAATATTTTGATTTTGCATTTTCCCTGGAGCGATCATGATCGTCTCAATTAACTGGTCGCCTTTGTAATAAAAGCCACACACATCGAGCGATACGAATTTGCCAAATGCCTGATTGAACCCGACCTCATAATTCCATAGCCGTTCGGGTTTCAAATTTCTATTGGCTGGCGCATATAAAAAGAGATCTTTGATCGATGGCGTGCGGAAGCCTTTGGCAACTGTGGCTCGCAGCGCCGTGTGCGAAAATGGATGATAAACCAGACCCCATTTGGGAATCCACTCCTGTCCAAAATTCGAATTATCCTCAAACCTGATGCCAGCGCCCAGGATAACTTTTTTCATTATGAGTTTTTGCAGGTGAAAATATGCCGCATACTCATCGTTGAAAAAGGTGCCCAGTTTTGTGCCCTTCGATCGTGCTGTGCCGCCATATCGCTTTATGTCGAAGCCGATGGTTGTTTTTATCGCAAATGGCAAATTGAAATTCTGAAAGGCAATCAATCCATTGGTTTGATCGTCCGAATCCCAGCCATCACTTAATTGGTGCTTGCCGAAATTGCCATGAAGTTTCACCGTACCATCGCTATTTTCAAATCGATTACTCAATGTTAAATCCATCGAACTACGAGTGATGTTGCCATAATCAAAATAGCCCGATAACGAAATGCTTTCTGGCCCTGGATCGTGGTATTGGTAGGGTGTAATGGTTCCATTAAATGAGATATTGAAATGCGGATTGATCTGGTAGCCAATTTTAAGGGCATAATTCTGGGCTTTAAAATCAGATTTTGGCCGATGCCCATCGGATTGTTGATAACTAATTCCGGCCAAATATTGGAAACCGCCAACAATACCCGAGTGCTGAAGACGATAGTGTTGCGTGTTAAAGCTGCCATAGCCGACATTTAATTTCGTTTCAAATCCAGTCGTTGGCACCTTTTGGGTGATAATGTTGACCACGCCCCCCAGGGCATTGGTGCCATAAACCGCCGAAGCCGGTCCTCTCAGCACTTCGATGTGTTCGACATTGCTCAATAGATAAGCGTCATTGATCGGATGGCTAAAAATCCCTTGAAAATCGGGTCGGCCATCGATCAGCATCAATATTTGTGAATTCGGCTTACCACCAATTCCGCGAATGGTGACGCTGCCGCCAGCCAGCGCCGCCACTCCATAGCCCATGGCCAAACGACAGGTGGTATATACGCCCGGGCTCAAATAAGAAATAGCATCGGCTACGGTTAACAGATTGGTCTGTCGAATTTCGATCGGGGAGATGATCGAAATGCTGGCCGCCACATCCTTTTGCGGCATTTCAAAGCGCTGACCGGTTACTACCACCGGCGCAAAATGATAGCGAATCGAATCCGGATCAACCGGATTTTCATTGGCAATCACTGAAGTAACGACCACGAGAATTTTCAGCATTAAAACAATTGATAATTTTTTCATTAATGATCTCCAAATGATATTGGCATGTTGCGCCATTTAAAATTCCATCGCATGAATTTTCTTTATCCTATCATCTCACTATTCACCATCCCAACGCTCCAATGCTCCATTACGCGATACTCCTTCTTTATATGATCCGTAACTAAAGCTATTCCCAGTTACCCTATTAACCAATCGCCCTATACTTTTTCCCCCCTGGTGGTCATCACCAGCTTGCCATGTTTCACTCCCTTGATGCTGATCAACGAATTGGCAATCTGGCGGATGATTTTCGTTTTTCCTTTGACTGCTAGGACCTCCAGACAATTATGATGATCCAGGTGTACATGCAACGTCGAAATGATCTGCTTATGAAAATCATGTTGCACCGCTGTCAGGACACCACTCAATTCTCGGACATGATGATCGTAGATAATGGTTACCGTGCCCACAGCTTCGGCTTCGTCATCCTGCCATTCCTGTCGCACCAATTCATTGCGGATTAAATCCCGGATGGCTTCGGAACGATTGGAGTAATTCTTCTGCTCGAGCAATCGATCGAATTGATCGAGCAGATGACTTTCGATAGAAACCCCAAAACGGATAAGCTCGCCCATATAATTATTCCTTTCAAACTCAAAACAATCAAATGACTTTCATTAACAGCACGGACGGCATTGGCAGTAGCACGATATCAAAAAAAATAGCACGAATAACCGAGAAAAGCAAGCAGAAATTTTAACACATGCAATTGCCCGGCTGTGGGGCATCTTTCTGTGCTCATCATTTCGGATCGTAGCTGCGACAACTCCTGCGTTCTAAATGCTAAGTGAGCGTAACCTAAAAAGCTTTTTAGCCATCAAAACGGTCGGTTTTCTTAAGAAAGAAATCATTAACGGGGAGTGGGCGTCAATCGAGCATGGTCTGAACAAATAGCTCTAATTTTGTAGTGGTTACATTTTCGATTTGCGCTTTTTTCATGACATCGGTTGGACAAGCGACGATATGTAATAAAATAAAACAGGATGTACCAGGAATTTGATCCGGGCACATCCTGTGTGAAAGTACTCAAAGAGGCTATTTCATCAATATCATTTTCTTTGAGTCAGCAAATGATTTTTGCATAGAAGCTTGAGGTCTTGCTTTGAGGCGTAAAATGTAAACAGCGGAGGCTTTAGTGTCTCCCCGATCATCGCATCCATCCCAATGGATCGTGTGATATCCAGCCATAACGTCACCATTGATCAGATTGCGTATCTTATGCCCCTGGAGGTCGTAAATGGATAACTCGACGTTTGCTGCCACTGCCAATTGAAAGGAAATCGTCGTTGTTGAATTGAACGGATTGGGATAATTATCGTACAGGACGAAGCCAGTGGGTTCAATCTTCGAATCGTCCTGAATATTGGTGATCAACCGATACGCACTTGAATCAATCGGAATCGGATTGCCGTTGGCATCGTTGGCCAGGATCTTCGTTAGCGTCAATAGCGTCGTGCTGAAATGGTTCACTGCATTGGCCGACATGTGGGCCTTGATCCGAGTGACGCGCCCTGATCCGCTCACCCCTCCCTGGCCCGCCTTGCGCGATATGCCCACACTCACTTTCCCGGAATCCAGACCGGCTGTTTTATTAATCATCGAGAAAAAGATGACATCATTGCCCAATAGATTCGCCGGTCCCGTCTCCACGATCAATGGCTCGATGATGGACGCCGGCGTATAAATCAACTCGAACGATAATCCGAATAAATTGCTTACTCCCTCTGCCCGGATGTCAATGTAGAAATCCTGATTCGGTGACGTGCTCCCGCTGTCTGCAATCACCAATTTGGCCGCGGTCAATCCTTTGCCCAATGGTAGAGCCGACGGCTGGTCTGCCATCATGACGTTGGTGTGGGTCTTATTCCAGTTCAAGCCGATCGGTAGCACATCCGCCTGATTTACCGTCCCATCGCCAGTGGCATCGGCATAAGTCGCGGCCTGCGGATTCCAGGGCGTTACCAATTGGCCAACCCACGTCATGGAGGCATTGGGCCGGGCAGGCCCGGTCTTGCCCCAATTCAGACCCAAGGGCAAAATATCGGCCTGGTCCACCAGCCCATTGTTATTGGTATCACCCGGCCAAACAATTAATCCGGCCTGGATCGTGATCGTCAAACTACCCGGGGTCAACGTTATGGCGGCACCGGTCGAATTGTTGGCGGTCACGTTCGCAATGGTTAATTGTATCGACGTATTATTGGGTGTCGCCGGATCAGCGATCAATTTCACCCGGGCGATTGTGCCAAACCCATTGACCCCGGGCTGCGGGGCCTTACGGCTGATGCCAATCGAGACCTTGCCATTGGCATCATCCGGCGTCGGATAAAAGATCACGTCCGACCCCAGAAAAGCACCTGCCTCGGCCGCGACATAATTGATATAATTGGTGTTGGTATACTTTAAGTCAAAACTCACCCCAAATAGATCCGTCACCGGATTGGCGGTTGTTCCCACATCGATATTGACCCAGAACTCGATGCCAGCCATCTGCGGGGTGGCCGTCACGGGCGTGATCGGGATGCCGGATACCGCCGTGCCACTACCCGACAGGGCCACCAGCAGCGGGTTCTCATCGGGATCATTGCTGCTGAGGCTCAAACTGGCGCTCTTGCTGCCGACGGAGCTGGGACTGAAGCGCACTACTATCTCCCGGATCGCATTGGGGGCCAATGTAAAGGCGCCCCCGCCGCTCGGGATGCTGAATTCTGCCGCGTTGGTGCCGGTTAAGGTTGTTGCGGTGACGCTAAGATTGGCTGTGCCTTCATTTTTAACCACGAAGATTTTGTCGGACGTACTGCCTACGGCAACTGAACCATAGCTCCAGGATGTCGGAGTGACTGCGATATCGGGGATCGTTGGGGTTGTTCCGGTTCCGCTGAGAGCCACCAGCAAGGGATTCTCATCCGGATCATTGCTGCTGATGCTTAAACTGGCGCTCTTGCTGCCAGCGGTAGTTGGCGTAAAACGGACGATTAAATTTCTGGTCGCGGCGGGCGCTAGCGTAAACGCACCTCCGCCGCTCTGGATGCTAAACTCCGAAGCATTGGTGCCAGTAATGGTAGTGGCGCTGACAATTAAATCAGCCGTTCCATCATTCTTAATGGTGAAAGTTTTTTCCTGGTATCCACCTACTGTGACGGAGCCAAAGTCTCCACTCAGTGGATTGCAAGAAATATCTGGAGTTGAGGCACTGGCTGCCAGTTGCAGATTGCCGAAACTGAATGGAGCTTGTCCCCAATAATTTATATCTGGCGTAATCGCTTTAAGTCGTTCGGCCTGCTGTGGCCAGAAGCTATTAAAATATTTTGGATAATAATCGTAAGTGAATACCAGCAAGCCGATGGTACTACCAATGACCGCATTTAAGGGACTACTGGATAAATTGATGCTGCATTCATATTGCATATTTCCAGATGAAATAGAAATCCCATGGCTCACTCCAGCCGGCGTCGAGCGGGGTGGCCAGATCAAATTGTCGGGCCAATATCCTTGCCGCGGTCCGAACACCGCGTATGATGAGTTCGACGTTGAATCCAAGGCAATCCAAAAATTACCTTCCGTATCAGAGGAGCCTGAAGGTGGCCACTCCCGATTTAGATTTTCATCAAAAAAGATGGCAAACTGGTCTGTATTATTGAGATGGGTATCTCGCTTATCATCCACTGCCAAGAATAAGGTAGAACTGTTATTCATGACATAGAGCGTGACCGTTCCAGCAGCTCCAGGAAAAAGAATATTGACAGTGCTTGCTGCTGACCACTCGCTCGCATTAATCACGCCGTTCAGAGTTGGCGTGGTAGTCGTCCATTTTGAATTGATAACATAACCGTTGGTGGTTGGAGTGGCACTCACTATGTTAGAAAAGCCACTCTCACCGCTGCTATAGACTGCTGTTACTTTGTAATAATATGTGGTACCGTTGGCCACGGCTTCGTCTCGATAGTACTGACGAGTGATATTGCTGGCAATTCGGGTATAGGTGCCGCCCGATGACGTTGAGCGATAGACATGGTAACCTGTTGGTGCTAACAGCAATGATTGATCTTGCAAGGCTGGCGATTTTTCGAGACTATGGAAATCATCCTGTGCGCTCAAGATGCCACCGTTGATGCGAAATTGAGAAGCTGCAAACGTCGAGTTGACATCGTCCATCGATTCTGAGGTTTTCATTTCGGATGACGTAGCCAGCAACGTCATGCCAGATGGCTTATTCCACGCGAGCGGAACCGCAGCATGATACCCGGTTAAAGCGACCAGATCGCGCGGCGGATTATTTTGTTGAATTGGGCCTTTGTAGGTAACAGACCGCACGAACGAAATCGAATTATCTTTTCGAGGTGTTGCCCCGCAATAATAAATGTCAGCCCACTGCAATGTTGTCGAGTAGGTGTCGTAAAACGCATATTTCAAAGTTGACTTATCATAGCCCACCAACGCCACCCAATGGTCGCCGGAGCCGTCCAGATCCGTATCGATGGTCAGAAAAATGGTGACCCCATTTGCTAATTTTGCGCCGACAAAATCACAAAATTTATTCGCATCGATACCCCATACACCGCCGGAATAGGTCCAGAAATCGCCATCATTTAGCCAGGATGTTCCATACGGACCATAGGCTTGCCAGGCGGTCGAGCTAGGATCGTATGTCGGCGATACGTGAATCATCACATCAACTGTGTACCCACGGCTGGTAGCATAGTTTTCCAGGCCGGGTTCGATATTGTAAACCGAACCGAAACCATCGGTGCCGGTGTTCATGTAGGCGCTGCCATGCAGGGTCCAGGCAGTATTTAAACCCTCATCGACGCCAGTTCCTGGATTGGTCAGCAAGCCGCTTGTGCTGGACATGCCCTCAACATGGTGAAAGTAAGCCATGATCATTGCACCCGTTGTAGGACCACAGCCTACAAAAGCGCCTCCCTGTTTATAAGCTGCGGTATTATAAGGGTAGGCAGGAAAAGATGAAAAGTTCTTGATATAAACAGGAGCAGAAAAGGAGCCTTGTGTCGCAACCCCGAAGATGAGTAACAAGGCGGTCAAATGGATCATTACCCTCTGGGTCTTCATAAAGTCCTCCTTGGCTTTTGGGATCATTGCCCTGGAAGCATTTCATAAATGAAACATGGATTTGAGATTTTCAGATTATTTGCAGCACCTGGTTTTGTGTGGCATGTCAAAGTTGAGCGCATCAAGTCTCAGGCAAGAATCAATATAGTTTAATTATTTGTATAAGTCAAGAAATAATTTCATCAGCTAAATAATTCGTTTGAGTTGAAAAGAGATAGCAGTCAGGATGATGTAATCGCATTAAGCTATTTGGATAGAATGCATCGCTGGATTCACCAATAATTGGTAAAGGTCTGTTTCCACCAGCCGATATTTGCAATGAAGTACTATTTTTTAGTCGCCTGTTTAGTAATGATAATGTTTTCATCGTCGCTTGAATGATCGAAGGATCGTAATGACAGCCTGATGATATATTCTGAATCGACCGACATCAATTCAGCACAGCCAAATCTTCATAGGCCGCTGCTCAGCCCAAATCGGGCGGGAAGTAAATTCCGAAGTAAATGAATTCGTGTAGTTGATACTATTCGCAAAATTCAAGGAGAGCATCTATTTGCACCCAATAGGAGCGTTAAGGTGGAAATTTATTCAGCGCGTTTCTCTTATATCAACATCCCAATGTCCGGGATGGCGGGTGATACCACTGATTCCCACGTCTTCCCCTGGGTACTGGCCATAGCATTCCAGAATCTCTAAAAAAATCGCTTTGCGATTGGTCAGATAGGCTTTCATTGCTTGAAATAATTCCGGCAAATTTCCGCAACATTGGCCATGCCGCAGGTCAATCAACCATTTGCCTTTTAAGCTTTCAACTGCTTTTCTGATGGTACGATTGACCCGCGTTTTGGGGATAAGATAAAGATCGACCACTGAGAAAAAATAGTAGTGCTGATGCAAGTTATCCCGTACCGCCAGGCCAGAATTGGGCGCAAAGGCCAATATTTTTCGGGCCGCCAGGTCATCGATTATGAAAAGATAAGCTTCTGGAATGGTTGCTTGCGGCCAATTTTTGAGATTGTAGTGCTGGCGCTTCTCCTTGGCATCAAAGCTAAACTGAGCTTGCGTTTGTGGGTCAGTGAAGCGAAAATCGAGCTGTCGCAGCGAGGTGCAGTGATCTTCGAATGACAATTGTTGGGAAGCTAAGTATTGTCTAATTTCTGCTTCGAACGACGGCATATTTAGTCCATTTGAGTGGTTCGGCCGAAATCATCTTTTTAATATGTTTTCTCGACAAAAAGTTGGAATTTCAAAAAGTGTCTGTTTGCGTCTTTAGGTTATCAGATAATAGTCTGGTGTCTTTTTTCCGACAGGTGATCACTATTTATTTTGCTATTGAAAATGGCTCGATGTCAAAGTTTTATGAACAAATGATGCTTCAGCAGAGCCTCGGGCAAGCCGCCGGAAAGAATGTAAGCTGCGGCCCTAAGGTCGTGATGTTGAGTGTCGGAGAATGGTACCGCCACGCACAGGCCAATACCCGCGGCTCGGATGGCGATGGTCCCGCTTTCGCTATCCTCAAAGCCAATCACCTCGCTAAACTGATTTTTCGGAATCCCCAATTGATGCAGGGCAATGCTATATAAATCCCGATGTGGTTTCAAGCGAATTTCGCTGGAATCTGATGCCGTAATAAAACCGTTGTAGACATTTCGAAAGTCAGTAAATTTTTCCATGATAAATGCTTTGGTCGCCGGCTCAATCGGCCAATTACGCACCTGTTGCTTCAGCACCCGGAATACTTCGGTGAGCACGATTTCCGCTTCATAGCGAATCGAGGAGGTTACAACAGCGATCTTGAGTGGTTGTTGTTGAAATCGTTGGGCCAGTTTTTTCAGATGCTCGATCGCCCCTTCAGCATTGAGCGGATGAGTCTTATGCAATTGGGCGATGATTTGAGGCGCCAGCGAGATCACCTCATTGCCCAGCCAGCCTTTGGTCAATGCCAAAAATTCGCCTACGCCGGGCATGGGATCGATGAGATGCGTTTGAGAATTTCCCAACAGCTCTGCTGAGAGGCGCTCGGCCTGACCTGCCTGAATTGCGCTTAAAATGTCATGGTAACGCTGATAATAAATGTCAATCGCGGCTCGCACTTTTTGAGAAAAGTTCACGACTGAGAACTTCTGGCCATATCGGTGCAGCATCTTATCCGTTAGCTCGACCAATTGCTCTGGCGTCGATGGCTGGATGGATCGGATTGTGTCGTCCAGCAGCAGCTCCTGGCAGCCGAGATTGACCAGATTGTTTTTTACTTCCTCGATTCGGCGAGGGTCTTTGCCGTGTGCTAAAAACCACAGCGCTGCGAAGAAATAAGCGCGTTTTAACGCCTCTGGATCGATGTCAGCTTCATATTTCGAGATCAAATATTCGACATGTTTGGTGGTGCTATTGCCAATAATGTGAGGATAATCAACGATGCGATCCAAGCCGGGCCACACCTTTGGCGATAGCCGATCGGTAATTTTTCGCACCATATATTCCAGCGAATGCAAACACAATGTTTCCGTGGTCGTCGTGGTGCCGTCCATATCCATGACTGCTGCAACCAGACGGGGCACCGGCGTCAGGATTTTGGCCGCTAGTGGGTAGAGCTCGAATGGTGGATGAATATAATCTGGATTCTTGACAACGGCAAAGTCCTTGCCCAATTCCGCAATAATCTGGCTGGCCTGATTGGAATTGATAAATTTTTCGGAAATGTGCATGTTGTCTCCTGATAATTCGAGCCCATTGGTCACAATTTAAAAATCTATCGATGAGTGCCTCTACAAACCGCTAATTCCGCACATTTCGCCAATGGCGCCAAAATAACATACGCCGGCTGGCGGAAAGTGACGCATTTTTCACGATGCCTTAAAGATGCAACTTAATTTTTCGTTTTGTTAACTGGTTAGTGATCCACAATATCAGCAGTGCTAATCCCAGCGATCGCAGAATGCCCGGCAGACCACTGCCAAGCTGCTGCGCATAGAATTTTATTGCCATTATACTCAAAAGCGAATAAAAAATATCCGGCAAAATGTACGCCAGCAAAGGATTTTCACCGGCGGGTTGGAGAAACCTGGCCCATTTTTTCCATTGTCGCAAATCCACGATCCAGTACAGCAATATGAAAATCAGACAACAGATAGCAGCGCTATACAGACACCAGGTGGGCGTGGCATTGTTTTTAGAGATACCATATAGCGACCGCAACAGATAGCCGCCTAGGAATAGCATCACCGCTAAAGCACCAATCCATCTTATGCGACTAACCGGCGTGGCTGTCGGCGAATCATCCAGAAACAGCGTGCCAACAATTACACCCGTGAGTGTAATAGCCGAATGTCCGCCAATATGGCCGCCCAGCCAGAGATAATTTGAAATTGGCGTTAAGAAATCCAGCCGGCCGGTTTTATCGCCGATATATAGTGCAATCAACAGCGCCAGCATCCCAATCATAGCTGCTAAATTTTTACGGAACAGAAAATAGGTCGCGCAACAGGTAAGATAGGCCCAGCCGATCAGTCCCAGAATGCCCCACCAACTTGTCCGCAGCCAGTGCACCTGATCGCCTTCGCCGCCGCGATAAATGATCGCCAGCAGAATCAGAATCACGAAACCGATGCCACGAAATACTATTTGGATAATTTGATGACGCTGCGAGTTTCGGGAATATTGGTTCCAGACAAGAATCGCGGCGATAAACAGCAGCAAGGTCCACCAGGCGGGGGGAATGGCCAATGCTGGACCATGCAGGCTTTCCATATTTACCATGAAGACGCCCAGCACCAGCAGTCCCAGCGTGCGGATCAGAATATGTTTCCAGATTTGAATGTCTGTTTGGCCTTGTTGAGAGCGTTTTTGGATGGCGAAGGGAATGGCCATGCCCACGATGAATAGAAACGCCGGAAAGACGAGGTCGACAAAGGTCATAGTATCGGCAGTCGGGGGAGCATGTTTCAGCCAGGCGGGAATGTGCTGCACTCCCGCCAGATCGTTGACGAAGATCATCGTGAAGATAGTTAGCCCCCGCATGATGTCGATAGAAAGAATGCGTTCAGTTGTTGGTTGATTCATTCATTGATTTCCATTAACTGATAATGCTTAGTCAAATTTAACTGCTTGATATCCTTCTGAACGAATCCATCCGTCAGCCGACGGACGAAGAAGCGAGGAATCTGTATATTTCAAGATTGGTCGGTTTGATTAACAGATTTATCTCCGCCAATTGCTGGATCGAGATAACCTGCATTTGTCAAAGGTTTTCACTAATCTGACGGAGTAGAACTAACCAGCAATTTTTTTCACTATGGGCGGATATTTTTTGACCGCAAAGGTTGCCAATGTTTCCAATTGCGGCAATTCAAAATTGGTTCAATTTCCTTGCTATACGGTTCAAGGTATTTTTGGTACTGGGTTGTTCAGGTTATAGAATAAGGCGATAAATCCTAGCTGGCAATTGAAAGGCCTGCTCGTGATTCCCATAGCGCTGCTATTAATAAATTTCTAATATGTTTTTGTCTGCTTTCATGTTGGCGGATGGATTGTTCGGTGTGAATATAATGAATTCTTGGTTAGTAGTCAAGGAGAAGAATAAATTTTTGGGGGAACTGACCGCATTATCATACTGACCGGTCACTGCGAGTGACCGGTCAGTTGTATCTGCGCAATAAAATTTTGCCTTGCTTCTTTAGCAAATTTTCATTACTTTTTCATCTTTTAAAAAGTCCCCAATTTCCTTAACAGCCAGTGGAATTAGAAGGAAGCCCAATATGAACAACGACAATGAACGGAATGTTCTTTTTTTCAAAACCGAAACAGCCGGCCATCCGCTGGGGTATAGCTATGTCACCATTGCTCGTGGACCGGTTACGATCAAGGCCGGCGATGCCCTCGAATATGATATTTTTATTGATTTGACTTCGCCGCTTAGCCAGGCAGGAGTGGAGCTGCATTTTGTTTCTGGCCGTTGCATGAGGGATTCGATGATTATCGACCAGAATGGGATGTGGTCGCATCCCCTGACTAATTTATACGATGCCGTCGATACCTGGTACCATCGGAAGATGGACCTCAGCAGTCTGGCGGGCGAAACTGTAGCCAGCGTCGAAGTGGCGTTTGTGTCGCCGATTGCAGGAACCTACCTGGCATGCTTTCGCAACATCGAATTAACCCGTAATGGCAAGCGAATTCACGAATTTTATGCGAGCGGCGTACCAGAGGTGGTGGAAAGCAAAATTCAATTAGGGTTCTTCAACGATGTCGTGCAAGCGATCCGTTGGGACGACTTCCGCAAAGTGAAGCTGCAATACATCGACCCCATGAAACTTTCCCCCGAACTGCAACTGGCCGAGAAATTATTAACCATGGAATCTGGGCAGCAGGAACATTGGTCGAAACTGATCGATCAGGCAAAGCAGCAATTGGAGGTGAAAAAATATGTTGACCATGATGACGCCGGTTTTCAGCAATCCCTTGCCAGAGTGGCTGCCACCCTGGCGCCGATTTTGAGAGAGGCGCGCACGTTTACGACGCATTTTATTGGCCATGCCCATATCGACATGAATTGGCTCTGGGTTTGGGACGAGACGCTGGCCGTCTGTCATCGGGATTTTGAAACCATGACAATGCTAATGGAGAAATATTCCTTTTTCACCTTTTCGCAGAGCCAGGTTTCGATTTACAAAGCAGTGATGAAAACCCGCCCCGATCTATTCGAGCGGATCCGCTATTTTGTGAATCGAGGTCAATGGGAAATCACTGCTGCCATGTGGGTGGAGGGCGATGAGAACATGGCAGCGGGCGAAGCGATTGTACGGCAATTTTTGCTCGCGAATCGTTTTATTAAAAAGCACTTTGGTAAGGAGCCGACCGTTTGCTGGCAGCCCGATTTGTTTGGACATGTCTGGACCATGCCGCAGATTCTCAGCAAATGCGGGGTGAAGTATTACTATTTCATGCGCTGCGGCAAGACCAATCCGCATGTGTTTTGGTGGGAGGCACCAGATGGCTCGAGGGTGTTAGCAGCTACTACGAATAACTACAACGGCTCCATTGGGCAGGATACGATCAATTACGGCTTCGAGCTATATCGCAAGCAGGGCGTAAAAGACTACATGCATGTGTATGGTGTGGGCGACCATGGCGGCGGGCCAACGATGCGAGATATCGAGCGGGGCGTGGAATTGAGCCATCGTCAGTATTTGCCGAAAGTTCAATTTGGCACAGTGGCCGGGTATTTCGATAAGGTGGCGGCTGAAAATCCGAATTTGCCGGTCGTCAGGGATGAGTTGCAGTTCATCTTTGAGGGGTGCTATACCACTCATGCCGATATCAAGCTACGTAATCGGCAATGCGAAAATTTGTTTCCGGTGCTGGAGATGTTTTCCGTGCTGGCCCTGCCTTTTGAGCTACCGTATCCCAAATTCATTCTGGACGAGGGTTGGGAACGAACCTGCTTCAACCAGTTTCATGACATTTTGCCCGGCTCGGCCATTCATGCCACCTATGAAGAGGCGATTTCTATCACCGATGGCTGGCTGGCGGCAGGGGAGAGGGCGCTGGAAAAAAGTTTGCAAACGCTTGCAGCGCAGATTAACACGGCTTCTTTAGGGGACGATCCAATTGTCGTATTCAATCCGAGCAATTGGACGAGAAGCGACGTTGTCACCGTGGAGTTGCCGCTGTTGACCGGTGAGTGGGCGGAAATTACTGATCCTACCGGAAAACCTATTGCCTGTCAGATTGTCCGACGATATGCGGATCGAGCGACGGCAATTTTCATTGCCGAGTCGGTGCCGGCGATTGGCTACAAGGCATACAGTTGGAGAAAAGTCAATTCAGAACCGAATTATCAAACTACGCTTGGGATTACTGACGATCTCTGCATTGAGAATCAATTTTATCGGCTCAAGATCGACCGCCGTTCAGGTGGCATTTGCAGTTGGATTCTCAAGGCAACGAATCGAGAAATGATTGCGCCTGACCAACAGGCCAATATTTTTCAATTGCTGCATGAGGCCGGTCACGAGATGTCAGCATGGCAAATCGGCAAGATTTTGGAAACTACAACATTGCAGTCGCCCCATCGAATAGAGGTCTTGGAAAATGGACCGGTGCGAGTCTTGCTGCAAATTGTGCACGAGCAAGGGGCATCCACATTTATCCAGCGCCTAGCGATTTATGATCGTTTGCAGCGAATTGATTTCCCCTGTTCGGTGAACTGGCAGGAGATCGGCAGCCGAGAGACGGGCAGCCAATTTTTAAAGGTTGCTTTCCCGCTCAATCTGTCGAAATCCGCGAAGGCCACGTTTGAAATTCCGTTCGGACACATCGATCGGGACGGGAATGGACATGAATATCCCACGCAAAAATGGCTGCAAGTGAGCGATGGCGAAATGGCAATTTGTCTGGCTAATGATTGCAAGTACGGTTGCGACGTGAGCGGAAACGTGGTGCGGCTGTCGCTCCTGCGGGCGTCGTATGAGCCGGATCCTATGCCAGATAGGGGCTGGCATCATTTCAAGTATGCGCTAAATGCCCATGAGCAGGCTGCCGGCATTGCTGGTTCATTGCGAGATGGGTATGAACTCAATCAGCCGTTGCGAGCGGTTGTCGCTGTTAGCAATGCCGGTCCCTGGCCAGTGGAGCAATCGCTGGTACGAATTTCGGCGCCCAATGTGATGTCGACGGCGTTCAAGAAGGCGGAGGATGATGATTCGCTGATCATCAGATGTTATGAGTTTGAGGGGCGGGAGACAGTTTGTCGGTTTGATTTTGCATTTCATATCCTGATGGCAAATGAGACCGATTTGTTAGAGCGCGATCTGCCACGTTCCCGGTTTGAGATAGACAATGATGGCTTTGAAGTACAGGTGGCGCCATTCGAGATCAAGACGCTTCGTGTTGTGCGGGAGA
>JAPDQM010000084.1:0-17198 GCA_034505795.1 Candidatus Zhuqueibacterota bacterium | reverse complement strand
GCTGGGATCGTTTTGCTTCCATTGACTGGGGCGTAAAATTTCCACCCGGGCAATGACTTTTCCGATCAGGTGTTCCTGTAGTTGGCGCACAATGGTTTCTACTTCTGGCAATTCTGGCATAGTCGCTTCTTTTGAAGTCGTTCGCTGACCACTGGGATTTTCGCATTAGAACTGGTTTAGCATTTAGGTCAAGCAAACCAACCTTCTGGTATTTTACTAACTTAAAAATAAAAATCTTGACTTCCAGAGTTCGATTGCTTAAATTTGGCATTTCAAATTTGATTGACTGTGTCAACATTTGACTGCGCTGGTTACAGATTGTTCCCATTTCCCAGCAGATTTGATATAGAGTGAAGACTAATTTTTTGACATAACAATGGTTGATCGAGCCATATTATTTGAGGCCAAAGCTTTTTTGTGTTGGGACAAATTTCCTCAATTGGCCATTCAATTGATCCCGGTTGCCGATGCCGTGGCATTCTTTTATCCACCAGCACAGACGGCGTTGACCATTCATGTGTTCTATGAACCAGATCTAACGGATTTTTCACGGCCGTTATTTTTGTTGTTTCATGAAGCCGGACATCTGGTGCAATGGTTGGAAATGGCGGCTGCCGGCCGCGACCAGGAATTCAAGCAACAGATGGAACTCGATAAAGGTGAACCAAAGGTTCAATTTGAACGTGATGCCTGGCAAAACGGTGAAAGTTTATTGTCCGAATTTGTTGCTAAAAAGCATTTGAACCATTACGATTTGCAGCAAGGCTACAAAGAATTTGCTAAAATATGTTTGTCAAGTTATAAACTATGAATCATAATGAATGAGGATGAAATGAAACTGAGTGCGTTGTTAGCAGTACTGAATGAAAAACAGGTGTATGGCAGTCCAGATGACATGGATGTAAATGGGATTGTTTATGACCCACTGCGCGTGCGACCGGGTTTTATGTTTGTTGCCATCGAGATGTATACTCAATTGGATAAAATTGAAATCCCGGACGGCCATGATCGGGTGCATGAAGCGATTCAAGCGGGTGCAAGTGTCGTCGTTTTGCAACGAGACCTGGAAGTGCCGGCTCAAATTGTCAAGGTCATTGTTCCGAATACTCGATATGCCCTGGCGTTAATGGCAAATCAATTTTACGGATTTCCTTCTCATCGAATGAGGATGATCGGGGTAACCGGTACCAATGGCAAAACCACCACCACCCATATTATCGAAAGCATTCTGGCCGAACACTATCGTGTGGGATTAATTGGAACCCTATACTATAAGATTAACGGCCAAATTCATAAATCGAAAGATACTACTCCTGAGCCACCGGATTTGCAGGAGATCTTTCAGCAAATGGTGCGGCAGAATGTGGATTACTGTGTAATGGAAGTCTCTTCTCATGGCATCGATTTTTATCGCGTGCATGATGTGCACTACCAGGTGGCGCTATTCACAAACCTCACGCAGGATCATCTGGATTATCATAAAACGATGGAAAATTATCTGCAGACCAAGCTGAAACTTTTTTCCTGGTTGAAACCAGAGGATTATGCTATTGTCAATATGGATGATGGCCATGCGCCGCGGTTTTTAAAAGCGGCGACAGCCCGCCATCTGACGTATGGCATTCAGCGGTCAGCGGATATTATGGCCAAAGATGTCGACTTATCGCTGAAGGGTACTAAGTACCGTCTGATTACGCCAATGGGAGAAATCGATATTCATCAGTCATTGATCGGGCTATTTAATGTTTCCAATAGCTTGGCAGCGGTAGCAGTCGCTGTGTCCCAGGGCATCGATCTGGAGACCATCAAAACCGGTCTGGAAAAGAAAATACGTGTGGCGGGTAGGATGGAACTGGTGGATAAAGGCCAACCATTCTCGGTGGTGGTGGATTACGCGCATACCCCGGATGGAATGGAAAAGGTGTTGCAGTTGGCTCGAAGTCTTAAGCCCCATCGCATTATTACCGCATTTGGTTGCGGCGGTGATCGTGACAAAGAGAAAAGACCAATCATGGGCGCCATGGCGGCGCGCTACAGTGACGTGATTGTCCTGACGGCTGACAACCCGCGCAACGAAGATCCCGAGCAGATCATCTCAGACATCGCTGCGGGGATGAATGGTTTTCGTTATGAGAAAATAATCGATCGCCGGGCAGCCATCGAACATGCAATCCAGCAGGCCCAGCCAGGTGATGTGGTGATGCTATTAGGCAAGGGGCATGAGAACACGCAGACGTTGAAAGACCGAACGGTTCGGTTCAATGATGTTGAAGAAGCCGAGCGGGCACTGGACCGATTGCGTTAACAAATTCAGTAGCGAGTTGTTGGCAGGCCAAATAATGGTATACATCGTCGGCAGGTCTAATGCTTGCCGACGATCAGTATCAATAACTGCTATGATAGGACTCGGCACTAATTAGATTGGAATATAGCTCAAAGAATTTGGGCAGAAAATAGCTCGAGATGACATTTTCAAAATTCATGAGCACGACGACTCCAATGCGGTCTTCCTGAATGAAGCCGATTTCGGAGCGGTAGCCTGAGACCCAACCACCGTGGTAAACCAGTTTTTTGCCACCATAGTCAAATATTCGCCAACCCAGACCATAATACGCTTCGTTCAGCAATTCGCCCCACCGATGGCGGCGACGCTCCTGTGGCGTTCTGACCACGGGCGCGGTAATTTCACGAATAGTTGCTTGGGAAATAACCTGGGGTGCACTGCCCATGACCGCGCGCAGCCATTTGGCCATGTCCAGAATGCTGGCATTGATGCCAGCGGCTGGGGGAATGGCATAGTAAGCATTTTTGATTTCAGCAACCGTCCAGCCGGAATAACGGTGCACATGCGGCATGGCGCGGTTGCTGGCCGCCATGAACGCCTCACGGCCCACCGAGGCATCGGTCATTCCCAGCGGCTCAAAAAGCCGCTGTTCGATGAGGGTTTGATAGGTTTGTCCGGTCGCTGCCCAAACCACTTCTCCGATCAAGCTAAAGGCGACATTCTGATACGCGTAGATCTTCCCCACTGGGCTGATGACCTGGACCTCGCGAAGTTGTTTTACAATATCCTCAAACGGCACCTCTGCCTCAACCCGATCGGTGAAGGTATGGGCTGGTAAGCCCGTAGTATGGCTGAGAATATGCCGGATGGTCAAATTCTGGGTGCTCTGGGCATTTTTTAACGAGAAATCGGGGCAGTAGTCGACGATCTTATCATCCCAATTCAGAATGCCGTCCTGTACCAGCACGCCGGTAAGCACCGCGGCAAAGCCTTTGGATACCGAGCCCAGTCGGAACACCGTATGAATATCCACAGCTTCCGCTTTGCCAATTTCCCTGACACCGAAGCCTTTCAAATAAATAATGCGGTCATCTTTCACAACTGCGACCGCGGCCCCAGGCGCGTTGCACTGCGCCATGGTATCCTGTACGAATTTTTCAAACTGCGTGACTACTTCGATCAGATTTGGCTGTCCATCCAGACGCTGTGCTGAAAGATTACAGACTGGTATGAAAAAATTGCTTCCAAATATAATTCCTATAAACAAAATTTTTATCAATTGTTTTGAGTGCATTGCTAGCTCAGATTCCCACTTTAACTGTTGTCGAATCAAAGGCAACTGATCCGTTGTCCACTCCAGGTGATTTGGGCTTCCGCCAATCAAGCTTCATGAGAGAAGCATGGTCAGCATCAGCTCAAATAGAATTTCTAAATTTGAATATCTCCAATGGATGATGGTAATCGATAAAATCGATGCCTGATTCAATTGCCGGCACCGTTTTGGGGAAAAACTTCGAAGCCCCCGTGCAAGGAAATCGCCCCCCTAATTTTGGAGATAAGCAGCGGAATATAATCATCAAACATCAGAAAAGCAAGAAATTTTTAGAGAAGTCCAGCATCTTTCTTGTCTTTGCCAATAATGCTGATGCCGCAGCCAGGCGTATTCTCGCCCCTTTAAAAGGCAATTCAAATTTTGCATCCTCGAAGCGCTGCTTTTAAGGCAGCGATATAAGCCAGGGGACTCACGTTGCAAGCTTGGCGAGATTCACGCCACTTGGTGATTCAATTTTGTTAGCACCACCTCTAACTCTTCACGAGTCAAGCCATCGATGCCCAGCGGCCGATGGATCGGATCATGGCAATCGGAGCCACCCGTGGTAACCAGACGAAATGTTTCCGCCCATTGTAGCAGTAGCAGCCGATGTTCGTGCGTATGTCCCGGGTAGAACACCTCGATGCCATCAATCCCCACAACCCTGGGATCGAGAAATTCGGGCAAGATTTTTTCCACAATTTCGATCGGCGGATTCACTTCTTTGTACTGGGTTTCAGCGGGGAACGAGCCAGCCGCAGGATGCGCCAGCACCCGAAAAACAGGATATTTTGCCAGAAATGGCGTGATTTTGGAAATATCAATGCCCGACGGAATATACGCTGGGCTATTGTTGCCGATGATTTGATTGATTTGCTCCTTCTGTTGGATGCCGTGCTTTTCGCTAAGCGCCAGGGCAAAGTGCCGGCGTGTGACGTTCGGACTGTAGGACGTTAGTTCGTCTACTTCCAGCGGACGGCGCAGCAAGGGATAATGACCTGCAGGACCAAATTCTTCATTGATGGCGTTGACTCGCGCCTGGATCAACGATAGTCCGCGGCCCTGGCTTAAAATTTCAGTTAGCCAATTAGTGAACTTTTCGTCATTCAAAAAGGCCTTGGAGAAATACAGCAAAAGATGCAGCGTCCCCACGAAATAGGGCCGGCGAAACGCAAGCGAGACTTCCACTCCTGGAACTACTTGAACGTTTAGTCGCTCGCCAGCCTGGATCGCCTCTGGCACTCCTTCGATTGTGTCGTGATCCGTAACGCCGATGGCAACCAGTTCCAATTCCTTTGCTTTTTCCACCAGCCCGGTTGGACTATACTCCCCATCCGATGCGGTGGTATGATTGTGCAGGTCAGCGATTATTTTTCGTTTCATGAAATCGGTACTTCCTTTCTGTTGCTTATCTTTGACTGAATTTCCTGATGATTTGTTTCGATAATTTACAAAATTCGATTGACAATTTCTAATTAAAAAAATGTAAAAGGGAAAAAAATTAAACCTGCCGCTGATCATGGTATATCGATGCTCATAACTTTTATAATGATTATTGATTTGCAGAGCCAGCGGCAAAAATTACCTCGAGGAAAATTATCAGTTGTTTTCTTGGGAAAGTTTTGGTATATTTGGGTGTTTTAAAAACGGATTCTCAACGGCCAGGCTTTTACTTCAAATCGGCCGCAGCGGGAATTTCGGGCAAATTGGGGTAACAATTTGGTGCATTATAAATGAATCTAAGTAAGAGAAGGAGAAACCCATGAAAGGTAACACCAAAATCATCGATGTATTAAATGACCTTTTAACAGATGAACTGACGGCGATAAACCAGTACATGGTTCATTCTGAGATGTGCGATAATTGGGGTTATGAAAAACTGCACAAGGCAGATGAGAAGCGGGCTATCGACGAAATGAAACATGCCGAAAAGCTCATCGCTCGGATCCTATTTTTAGAAGGCATTCCGATTGTAAGTAAACTGAAAAAGATCAATATTGGCGCCGATGTGGAAGCCCAGCATAAGAATGATTGGGATGCTGAACATGAGGCGATCAAAGCTTATAATAGCGGTATTGCATTGGCGGTTCAATTAGGTGATAATGGAACACGCGAATTGCTGGAGTCCATTCTTAAGGATGAAGAAGACCACATTGATTGGCTGGAAGCTCAGATGGATCAGATCAAGCAAATGGGTATCCAAAATTATCTGGTGGAACAGCTTGATTGATCGGCAAACTGCATTGCGGTAATATCAATTCCCATAACTCATTCTGGTGCTGAGAACCGTTTCTGGTAATAGGAGTTAACTGGCCGGAGGAGATTGGAACCGTGAGGATTTTTCAGCGGTCGAATTTCAGTGGTCTGCGTTTGAAATTTGACGTAATGGATCAAGTCGCAAATATTTTTGAACAGCTATTCTTTTCTTAAAATGGCCAACATTATTTATGGCAAAAACCCCATTCTCGAAGCGCTGGCTGCTGGTCAGACGATTCATAAGATTTTTATGGCCGGCGACGCAACGCATCCAAGCGATCGCAAGATCATGCAGATGGCGCGGGCGCGTGGCATTCCGGTTCGTACTGCCGATCGGCGAAAATTGACCGCGCTGGCTGGGCATCCTGAGACCCAGGGCGTGGTGGCGTTGCTGGCCGAGCGATCATACCAGGAACTGGCAGATATCTTTCAGCGCGCCGAACTCCGGAATGAGTCACCGTTGATCGCACTGCTGGATGAAATTCAAGATCCGCACAATTTCGGCGCAATTATTCGCTCGGCCGAGGGCTTTGGCTTGCATGGGATTATTACGACCAAAGATCATGCGGTTGGATTAACGGATATTGTTGCCAAAACCTCGGCCGGTGCTGTAGCCCATCTGCCTGTGGTGCGCATTACCAATCTGGTTCAAACCATGAATGAATTAAGGCAACAGAATATCTGGTTGGTCGGGGCGGCGCAGGAAGCCTCGCTGAGCATGTTTGAGGCTGACTTGAATCGCCCCCTGGGAATTGTGGTTGGCAGCGAGGGCAAAGGAATTCGACGGCTGGTGAAAGCGACGTGTGATTTTTTGATTCGCATTCCCATGTTTGGTCAGGTGAATTCGTTGAATGCCTCAGTGGCGGCAGCGTTGATCTTTTGTGAAGCCCGGCGACAACGTGAACGGAATTCTAACAGAAAAGTCAACAACAATGGCTAAATCCGCTGGAGATTGCCGATCGTATTCCAGGACAGAGTGCAAAAATTTGATTTGTTTGCGTCAGATCGAATGATGAGTGACTGATGGCATGAATTGCGGGGAAGAATATACGATGCTGAATTCCGGCTGATCAATTATCGAACTGCCGTTGTTTTTTCATGAGTGTACATGATGAACCATTTTTCTCCCGGCCAAAGTTTAGACAGGAGACAAAATCACTAGGTCAGTAGGAATTATCCCATTTCTCAGAATTATGGTAGTGATATTGCGCTGGAATCTGTAGCCGGATAGATCAGGAGGAAGGCATGGCCGAGTTTCTGGAAAAGCTCTTATCTCTTTCGAATAAGGTTGTAACATTCATGTGGGGCAATTGGATGATCGTGCTGCTGGTGGGTACGGGCATCTTGTTGTCGTTCATGACTCGCTTCATTCAGATTAGAAAATTCTGGTTATCGTTGAAATATCTTTTGCAGGGGGGTAAGAAAAGCGAAGTATTGAAAGGGACACAAGGCGATATCTCGCCCTTTGCAGCGCTGATGACAGCTCTGGCGGCAACGGTGGGCAATGGCAATATCGCCGGTGTTGCCGCAGCGATTGCGACGGGCGGCCCAGGCGCGCCGTTCTGGATGTGGATTTCGGCGCTGTTTGGCATGGCGACCAAATATGCGGAGTGCTTTTTGGGGGTGAAATTTCGCCGCGTAGCTGAAGATGGTTCGATGGCCGGTGGCCCGATGTACTATTGTCGCTATGGGATCAAAAATCAGTCGATAGCGAAAATTTTGGGGATGGTTTTTGCCGTTTGCGGCGGTGTGACCGCCCTGTTGGGTACCGGCAATATGATGCAATCCAACTCCATGGCGCTGGCCTGGAAAAGCCAATTCCATGTGCCTACTATCGTCAGTGCAGTTGTCATCACGGTGCTGGTAGGACTGGTGATTATTGGCGGGATCAAGCGCATTGGTGCTGTCTCAGAAAAATTGGTACCGACGATGATCCTCTTCTACATCGGCGGGTGCCTTTTTATTCTCATTGCCAGATTTACGCAACTTGATGATGCGTTCAAAATCATCCTTCAGTCTGCATTCTCGATCCAGGCGGCTGGTGGGGCATTAATTGGAACCACGGTTCAGAAAGCGATCAGCCTGGGAGTCCGACGTGGGGTGCTGTCCAATGAAGCCGGATTGGGTTCTGCAGCGATAGCGCAGAGCGCCGCCAAATCACCCGATCCGACGTTCAATGGCCTCCTGGGGATGACCGGGGTGTTCATTGATACCTTATTGGTAAATACCATGACCACACTGACAGTAGTGGTCACCGGTGTCTGGAAACTTACGCCCGCCTGCGGTCTGGCATTGATCAAAGACGGGACGACCTTTTCAGCCGATAAGATTCAGGCGCTGTCGCCGCAGGTACACGACATGGCGCAACAGGTGGGCTACAATTTAACGGCTGGTGGCTTATCCAGCACTGCACTTACGGTAGAGGCATTTAATTCGGTCATCCCTTATGGTGGCATTATTATCGCTGTCGCCTCTTTTTTCTTTGGCTATACCACGCTGCTGGGGTGGGCTTACTATGGCGAGCAATGCATCGGTTATATCTGGGGTGTAAAATCACACCTGCCGTATCGGATTGTCTTTATCACGTTGCTGTTCCTCGGTGCCCTGATGACCGGAAAATACCTGGATATCGTTTGGAATGTGGGGGATATCTTCAACTCCATTATGGCCATTCCTAATCTCATTGGATTGATTTTGCTGGCCAGGATTGTTTCCCGTGTTACTGATGAAACTTTCAAACGAAATCAGAGCCAGGTTCGATGATGTTCATAGCTGGCAACAGGCAATATTGAGCTCCTTGCATGATAAGATTCTTGTGCTCACATACTTCGGGGAAGGATTTGGGACGTAGGGTGAATCGCATGAGATCTTGGTTGGTAGTCAACTTATCTTTATCACATAAGTGAAATGACCTATGGTACAACCGCCCAAAAAATATCGCCGCATCTATGACCAGCTCACCAATTTCGAGTTGCAGCGAACCACCGAAGCTGACAAGCTGATCTCCTCGGAGGATATTCTGGGGGATTTGAGAGATAAAGAGCGGCCGCATTTATTCCTTAATTTTTATTCCGAAGCGGGTATCAAAAAAGCGCTGGAGGAGTATGGCATTTTCAAAGATCTCAACAAGCGCGGTTTTCATAATTTTATCATTCGGGTCAATGCCCGAGATCCGTACCGCCACACCATGAAGGCCTACTTCGAAAAAGAGGACAACGATCATTTGCTTGGCGAGTTGTACGTGCGCAAGAAGTTCTTCATTGCCCGACCGGTTTTTCCCACGGCGATTGCCGGCCAGAAATTTAGCATGATCGTGATTGAATGGCTCACGCTGCAGGATCCCACGGCTAAATTTACAGCTCGTCGACCACCACTGCCCGGCCAAGTTTATCCCGGCTTGAAAATCGGGCGGCAAATTGTAGGCATCTTTGTCAATATGGCGCTGCGCCTGAAAACCGATGGTCTGCTCAATATTCCCGAACATTATCATAATGCGGTATTTTATTCAAGACAATTCAAATATTTTAATCCGTTCTCTGAAGGCCAATTCCAGGCTTTGCAACGAGATTTGCGGATGGCGGGGCTTTATAAAGCGACCTGGGCGGTAGAATTGCAGTGCGTCATCGAAAAAAAATCCGGCCAGCCATGGCGCTGGTTTACCGACGAGCAGGTGTTGTTTGTTGGCAATAAGTTAGAGAAGTACTTTGAATCCAAAGAGTATCTGGATCGGGTGGCCGCTGCGTTCGACCAATGTGCCTTTGAGATCGATGAGGAGAAACTACATCGGCGATTGCAAGCGCAGCAGGACTTGATGGGGCTGCCCGAGTTTTCGGAGGCCTAGCGGACACATCTCACGGCTGGCGCTCTGTTTAGCGTCAGCTATCACTAAGTTTGAAGCATAATAAAAGGCGAAGCTAGTAAGGCCATAAAATTCCAGCTTCGCCTTTATATCGAGTCGCGTTTTTTAAGCGGATTCAGCCATAACCGACAGCATAATACCAGTTCTCAATCCGCCTCAAGCCATGATATTGAGTTCCAACGATTGGCGCACTGAATGCCAGGAATTTGGGACGACTCAATCGAGCCGGCTTATTTGGGCGCTGCCGTCATCCCCTGCCAATTGATCATGGGAATCATATTCTGTGGCAACACCCCCCATTGAATATTGGGCGCCAACTTTTGGACAAATTCCCACTGGATGATGGTGGGATTTTTGGTAAGTGCTGCCTGTCGAATTTCGATGCTTTTGGCATCCCCTTCAGCGGCTACGATTTTCTGCTCTTTGCGAATTTTTTCCTGCTCTAATTTGTTCTTCTCGGTGGTAATATTTTCCAGCGCAATCTGTTTTTCTTCGAGGGTTTTCGCATATTCAGCAGTAAAGGTGATGTTCCTCAACACCAACTCATCCAGGATGAGCCCATTTTTTTCGAATTTGGGTGCGATCTCATCGAACAGTGTTTGCTGCGCCTCATAACTTTTCTTGGTGTAAAGGTCGTAGGCCGCAAATTTCGTGGGCACGCGGCGACCTGAACCCCGAATTTCGGTTTTGACGACTTTCTCGACGTACTCCTGTTCGGTACCCAGATTTTGTAAAATCCAGGCCGCTTTGCCCGGTTGAATCATGAACCGAGCGGTGATGCCAACTCGAATTTGCTGGCCATCCGATGTGAGCGCCGTGATGATGACGTCGGGAAAATCAGCCCGGCTAACTTGCGGTTCGTCAGATGCTTCATAGGTTTTTTTGATGGTGGGATAAAGCACCACCTGGTCTACCAAAGGCAGAATAAAATGCAATCCCGGAGCCAGTTCCGCCTGCACTGCGCCCAGACGCTTCACCACACCGACCGTGCCAGCCTGGATGACAATAATTGATTGGGACAGCAAAATAATCAGGAGCAACAATAAAACGCCAGTGGCAATCAATTTGCCTTTGCCGCCCAAAAGATCTCTCAATGAAGAACCGCCCATGCGCGCCCGTTGATTCAGAAATGACAGAATGATAATTACGCCGAATAAAAACGCAATAATGTAGCCAAACATAATCCCTCCTCCTGTTGCAGGTTCATAGTTACCTTTGTTGGCACTGTAACATTGTTCATTTAGCCAATCCAACGCCTGCAAAGATAACGGTCTTTTTTGACAATGTCAATAAGAAAGTGATGGAGGACAATTATTTTTAAATATTATCGTCTACCCATGACCTATTATTTCTGAAAATAGTTTTGCCATTAGACGAAAATATAATCAGTTTTAAACATTGATACTTTAATTTAGCCAAATATGTGATGCAACCAAGATGGGATTTCTATAAACAAGTAAGCGAAGGAAGGGGGCGAACTAACGGAAAATAAGAACCGTAACCCCCGGAATCGCCGGCTTCGTGCCAGCAATTCCGGGCAGAATTAACTATTGAATCGATGGATAGCCTTTGATTAAATCCAGCGCTTTATTGATTTCAGCGGTGGGTAGTTCATGATCTAACAATTTGCCAGCTAAAAATGCTTCATACGCACCCATATCGAAATGACCATGGCCGCTGAGATTGAACAGGATCACTTTGGACTTGCCCTCCTGTTTTGCTTTCAGCGCTTCGACAATGGTGGATCGAATCGCATGGGACGATTCTGGAGCCGGTAGAATCCCCTCAGCCCGAGCGAACAGCCGCGCGGCTTCGAAAACTTCCACCTGTTTGTACGCCTGTGCCTCGATGTATTTTTCTTTGACCAGATGGCTTACCAATGGTGCCATGCCATGATAACGAAGGCCACCTGCATGAATGGCTGGCGGGATGAATTTATGGCCCAGTGTATGCATGGCTAACAGCGGCGTCATCTCGGCGACATCACCAAAATCGTATGCGTACGGCCCCCGGGTCAATGTTGGACATGATGCCGGTTCCACGGCAATGGCGCGCAGTGCTTTGCCCTTAAATTTATCGGCAATAAATGGAAAGGCAAAACCGGCAAAATTGCTGCCACCACCGACACAGCCGATCACGATGTCGGGATAATCACCAGCTATTTCCATCTGTTTTTTCGCTTCCAGGCCGACGACGGTTTGATGCAACAGCACGTGGTTCAAGACGCTGCCCAACGAATATTTGGTGTCGTCGCGGAGGGCTGCATCTTCCACCGCCTCGCTGATGGCCACGCCGAGGCTGCCCGGCGAATCGGGATCCTGTTGCAGAATCGTGCGGCCAGCGTTGGTGTCGGGACTGGGACTGGGCACAACGGTAGCGCCCCAGGTTTCAATCATGATCCGGCGATAGGGTTTCTGGAAGTAGCTGACCTTAACCATGTAAACCTTGCATTCCAGTCCAAAGAAATTACAGGCGAGACTTAACGCGCTACCCCATTGACCCGCGCCGGTTTCGGTGGTAATGCGTTTGACCCCTTCTTGTTTATTGTAATAAGCCTGGGCGACTGCGGTGTTCGGCTTATGGCTGCCAGCCGGACTAACGCCTTCGTATTTGTAATAAATTTTGGCCGGTGTGTCCAATGCCTTTTCCAGCCGTTTGGCGCGATACAGCGGCGATGGTCGCCACAAGCGGTAGATATCCAGCACGGCATCAGGGATGTCGATCCAGCGATCGGTGCTGACCTCCTGCTTGATCAGTTCCATGGGAAATAGCGGTGCCAGGTCTTGCGGCCCCACCGGTTGCTTGGTGCCAGGATGCAATACCGGTGGCAGTGGTTTGGGGAGGTCGGCCTGAATATTGTACCATTGACGGGGGAGATCTTTTTCGCTAAGTACGATTTTTGTGTTTTCCATAATAGGGCTCCTTCGGGTTAATGAATCTTGGTTCAAAATGGTAAATCTTGTTGATCGCAGCCAGCTTGTGGTTGGCCAGCTGCTGGTCTATTCATCAAATAAAAAAGTAGGTTCATGATAAAAGCGTATGGATTTGTCTCTGATTTGTTCGTTAATCCTTTTTTGCAGCCAATAATTTTTCTGATCGACAGAAACATCAAAACGCAAAATATCCAGCGGGACATTGATGCGCAGCGCACGTTTAGGCAAAATGATACGAGTGATGCCGCTGGGGATGCGCAGGTCATGATTGGTGACCTCGATGAGCTCTTCTTTGGTTAATTTTCGGAACACAATCAACGCACAAAATTGGGCATAGTTTTTCTTCAAATGCTCTAAATTGGTATAGCTCACCCGATCCATGTATTGAAAACCCTTGTAAATATCGGTGATATTTCTCAGGTCCCTTACTCGCTGGAACAGGTCTTCGTGGGCATGAATCTCATAAATGCTGCCATCGCTGAACATGATCTGGCACAGCAAATCCCCGTTCTCATTCTGGGAGAGGCTGTCGTTGTGGTTTTGACGAATGGAGATGTCGGGAATATGGGTTAGCTTGTCCAAAAAGGATGCTTTGGTGAATTTTTCGACGGCATGGTGCCAATGCAGGAAAACGAGGCCGGGATCGAATAGGTCGATGTGCTGAACCAGCACATCCGGTATCCCCAGATTTTGCAAGGCGGTGAGCCGGTTGGCCCCGTCCAGTAGCATGTATTTACAACTGCCAGGATGGGTTGCTACGACCGGTGGATTCTTGAGTTTATTTTCCTTGCGAATATTGTCGGTAAGCTTCGCCGACCGCTCCAAATCCGGGTCTTCATGAAAAATGATCTCTGATAGAGGAACAATTCGCAATTGGGGCAATTCTCCGATCTTAAGCTGCTTATCATTAATTGGAATCACGATACCTCCTATAGGTTACAGAGAAAATAAAAAGCCCACTTGTTGCAGTGGGCTAGATCTAATTATATTTTTATCTAATCACATTAGAAGCTCTTTTAATCTATCCCACTACTAAAAAATATACGCCACCACCAACACCAACGAAAATCGATGCAGAAGCTCATGGTCATTCGCATACCTGTTACTTTTAGAATAAAATCCATCATCAAATTCATTTCGCGATTAACCGACTTTAATATCAACCAATCTTGCTCACAAATAGATCTCTTTTATCGCCAAGCCGCGGCGTTGTTCAAACGTTATTCATCGCGGCAGAATTTATTGTCCAAACGCATTGTCATAAATAATATGTAACCAGCCACTGCGACAGCTTTATTTCGCTAGCACTTTTTCAATTTTGTTTTTCAGATGTGGCTTTGGAAAGGCGCCAACGATCTGCTCCACTACTTCTCCCTGCTTAAAAATTAGAATCGTAGGAATGCTGCGAATGCCATATTGAATGGCCAGCGCTTGCTCAGAATCTACGTCGCATTTCGCCACTTTGATTTTGCCAGCATATTCGGTAGCCAGCTCCTCGACAATGGGGGCAATCATTTTGCATGGTCCACACCAGACCGCCCAGAAATCGATGAGCACTGGTAGCTCAGAATTCAGTACCTCAGATTCAAAATTGGCTTTGGTGACTGCTAATAATTGGCTCATGAACAATCGCCTTTCGACTTTGACCGTTAGTATTAAAAATAATTGTGCTAAAGATAAACATCTTGATTCAAAATTGCAAGCACATTTTTTAAAATTTTTTGATAATTTTTTAGGTGCTATTATCCCGGCCGTTTTGTCTGAAGCCAATCCGCAGTCACTTAAGTTCCTGATTTGAGAATGATGGCAGATGCGATAATATTAGAATTCAAAGAACGACCCATGGTGCTGAGTCCTTTCTGGCTGTACGCTGCAGCCGAAGAAGCATTAGCTAAACCAATAACAGCAATCGATAAAAGTTACAGAATTATTTCCATGAAAAATACTTGACTTTTTAATAATATTTGTTTATCATAAATCCGATTATTCGATAGCAACAAGATATTGATCGCGCCACCTATCAGCGGGTCGAAACTGGCGCAGTAGACCATGGCGGGATCTTGCTGCCAAGTGGCCAGCCGAAAGTTAATTATCTCGGTTCGATATAAAAAAAGGAAATTGCTTATGAAGCAACCAAAGAGTTCCAACGGGATAACGCGACGAAAATTTTTGAAGGGAGTTGGCAGTGGAGTAGTGGGCAGTACGGTGTTGCTGCAGACGTTGCCATCTTTGCCTGATCCCGACGCCGCCAGAAATCAACAGCCGAACAATGGGATGGTCGTATTGGAATTTACCATTAACGGCAAGGCGGTTCATTTGCTAGTCGAGCCCCGAATGACACTGGCGGAAGTTATCCGGAACCAGTTGCATCTGACCGGTACTAAGGTGGTTTGCAATCAGGGCGAATGCGGCGGCTGCACGGTATTGCTGGATGGCAAAGCGGTTTATTCCTGTCACATGTTAGCGCTGGATGCTGCCGGCAAAACGGTCACCACCATCGAAGGATTGATGAATGGCGAAAAGCTGCATCCGCTGCAGGAGGCTTTTATCGAGCATGATGGCTTCCAATGTGGTTTTTGCACGCCGGGGCAGATCATGGCGGCTCACGCCCTGCTACAAAAACATCCCCATCCGACCCGAGAGCAGGTGAAAGAGGGAATGGCCGGCAATCTCTGTCGCTGTGCCGCATATCCGAATATCATCGAGTCGGTATTGGCTGCCGCAGAAAAATAGACAATCGCTTATTTAACTGACAAGCAGCCGCGCTGTGTCTGAGATTGGCGAACGAGTCAGCCCAAATGATTTCTTCATTGATGTTAACAATGAATCCCTGGCTTTTTGCTACCGGTGGGGATATTGGCTTGTTTGATAGCAGTTAAGACCTCAGGCCTGCAAGAAGATGACCGATAATGTTTTTTTGAAGCGAATCGATCGAACGAAGCTGCAGAATTGTTGCTTTCATTGTTCAAATTAGCGGAGGAATCATGCCCGCCCGAAAAATTGTTAAAACAAAACATTTTTTTGAAGATGAGCTGATAGAAACGCTGGCAGAGGTCTCCATAGAGGAGGTGTCTCCCTGGTCAGCCACTGCCCAATTTACCACGGTGGGAAAACCCATCCCACGCGTTGATGGCTATGACAAGGTGAGCGGTACTGCAGAATACACTTTTGACATTCGGTTGCCAAATATGGCGTTTGCAAAAACGCTGCGTTGTTCCTTGCCCCATGCGATCATCAAAAAGATCGACATCACCAAAGCCAAACAATTGCCGGGAGTGCTGGCTGTTTATACTTATGAAAATGCACCCAAAATTCCCTGGTATGATGGCAGTTTTCTATTCGATCCTCACCTGCGATTTGAAGGCGATGAGGTGGCGTGTGTCGCCGCAGAAACCGAAAAAATCGCTGAGCAGGCGATTCAATTGATTGAAGTGGAATATGATGCCCTGCCATTTGCGATCGACGTGGAAAAAGCCATGCCGCCCGATGCGCCCAAAATTCATGACGCCGGCAACATCAGTGGTGGCAAGCCAGCGGTTTACCAGCGGGGCGATCTGGAAAAAGGGTTTGCCGCAGCCGATGCCATCGTGGAGGATACCTTTACCACCCAGATTGCGATTCACAATCCCACCGAGGTTCATTGCAGCGTGGTTAACTGGGAGGGGGATCATCTCACCATCTGGGATTCGACACAGGCAATTTTTGGCGTGCGGGATGCGATTGCTCGCAGCCTGAATCTGCCGACCAGCCATGTCCGGGTTATTAAAAAATTCATGGGAGGTGGCTTTGGGAGCAAATTGGAGGCCGGCAAGTATACCGTGATGGCCGCATTGTTGGCAAAGGAAATCGGACGGCCTGTAAAAATCGCACTGGATCGCAAAGAGATGAATCTGGCAATGGGCAATCGTCCCGATTCCATTCAAAAATTGAAAGTTGGCGCGAAAAAGGATGGGACGCTCACGGCCATGAGCCATTATTCGATAGCTGCTGTGGGCGCCTACCCCGGTGGCGGTGGCTGTAGCTGGCCGTTCCGAACCGTTTACAACTGCCCCAACGTTCGTTCCGAAGAATACTCAGTGATGATAAATGCCTGTCCCGAGCGCCCCATGCGTGCACCCGGGCATGTTCAGGGCACCTTTGCTATGGATTCGATTATCGATGAAATCGCTGAGAAAATCGGCATGGATCCCCTGGAATTTCGTTTAAAAAATTATGCCGAAATCGACCAGGTGTTTAACGTACCATACACGAGCAAACGTTTGCGGGAGGCCTATGAACGGGGAGCGGTTGCTATTGGCTGGTCGCGACGCAACCAAATTCCCGGTTCGCAAACAGGTCCGCTTAAGCGGGGCATCGGTATGGCCACGCAAATCTGGTGGGGTGGCGGCGGACCGCCGGCTTATGCCACGCTCAAATTGAACCGGGATGGCAGTGCTACAGTGCTATGCGGCACGCAGGATCTGGGCACGGGCACCTATACATTTATCGCTCAAGTAGTAGCCGAGGTGCTGGAAATTCCCGTCGATAAGATTCAAGTAATCATTGGTGATACGG
>JAPDQM010000083.1:0-17277 GCA_034505795.1 Candidatus Zhuqueibacterota bacterium | reverse complement strand
CAATGCCACTTATTTTCTCTAAATTTCCTGGGAATAAGATAGTAGAACTATCAGAATTCAACCACGCCGCGCGAGGCGCTTGCGGGGAATATTTTCATATATAAAAGAAGGGTGCGCTATGAACAGGATCATGCGATGGGGAGTGTTGGTGCTATGGTTTGCAGTGGTCGGAGGGCAAGGTCTTTTGATTGGGCAAACCGGTGAGGCCATTTCGACCGCAGAGAGCAGTTCGCAGGCCGGGTCATTGACTCCGGCGATTCCAACGACTGAGCAACAGGATTCAGTGAAGGTGTTTACCTTGAAGGACGGGTCGATTGTCCGGGGAAGAATTGCGCAACAGGATACGGCGTACATCACCGTGATTACGGCTGCTGGCATCGAGATGAAAATCCCACGTTCCGAGATTATCTCAATCAAGCCGCTGGAAGGGAAAATGGAACAGGGTGAATTTGTACGTTCCGATCCCAATTATTCGAGATTGCTGTTTGCTCCGACCGGGCGACCGCTCCGCAAGGGCCACGGCTATTTTTCCGATTTCTATGTTTTCTTTCCCGGCGTTGCCTATGGTTTCACCGATAATATCAGCCTGTTGGCCGGAATGTCTATTTTTCCCGGTGTTCAACCTGATAATCAGGTGAAATTCATTGCGCCGAGGGTTGGGTTTTGGCCTTCGGATCGTTTTGCCATCTCAGCCGGCACGCTATTTATCTCGCTATTCGAGGGCGCGGCTGCGGGAATTGCCTTCGTGACCGCCACTGTTGGACCTACGGATGAGAGTTTTACCATGGGCTTTGGTTTAGGCTACGTCAAAGAAGAAGGGAAAGATTTCGAGTTTGGGCGAACGCCAATTTTGACGTTGGGGGGCAATATCCGATTATCAAACAGCACGGCGCTGGTATCGGAAAATTGGCTGGTGCTCAACGAATCGGCCCAATTTGATGAACAGCCCTTCGCATTGGCTTTGCGATTGTTTGGCGATCGATTGGCCGGCGATATCGGCTTTATTTTTATCGGCGAAGTCATCAGACACGGCTTCCCCATTCCCTGGTTGTCATTGGTGTACAATTTTGGGCGGGGAAGGTGAAAAAACTAACCTATCTCGATGGGATTTTAGCGACCCCCTCGCTGGAAGATGTTCACCAGCGACCGCGACGACCGGTGAGTGTGGTGCTGGATAATATTCGGAGTTTGTACAATGTCGGTTCGATCTTCCGGACCTCGGATGCGGCGGGAGTAGAAAAGCTATATTTGACCGGGATTACCGGGCAGCCTCCGCGGCTCGAGATCAGCAAGGCCGCACTGGGCGCGGATCAAAGCGTTCCCTGGGAATATGTTGCGGATCCGGTGAGCATTGTGCAGCAATTGAAAGCTCGCGGCTATTCCATAGTTGTGCTGGAACATACGGACCAATCGTGCTCGTATCATGAGGTCGCCTACCGTTTTCCACTGTGTTTGATTGTGGGGCATGAGATCAGCGGGATTTCGGATGCGGTGGTGGAACTGGCAGATATAGCAGTGGAGATCCCAATGTTTGGCCTGAAGCGATCGCTGAATGTGGCGGTGGCCTATGGCATTGCGATCTACGAGATTGTGAAACAATATCATGGTAAAAGTTGATGACGAGCTATGAGCGCTGCTCAACGCAGAAATCGCTAACAACGCAGCGTTAATGGTATGAATCGATGAGTCCACTTCAAAAAAACTTAACCGTCCGCCCACCGGCGAACTAATTTAGGCGAATTGATTTTCTTGAAATTTAAATTAGCGATTCCGCCGACTGGCAGATAGCGGAATTCGCGGTTTTTAAAGTGCTCTCATAAATGCAATAACCAATTCGATGAATTATGGTTTTCATTCAAAGAAAATTGAGCAAATACCCCAATTCAATGTAGTACCATCATTTCCTCCAGATCGCACCTGGGACTTTAAGCTCCTATCGATGAGTTAGCATTTTTGAATCGCTTCATGGTTTGAGATGATATTTCGAGGCATGAATTGTAGATTCCGGAAATCCATTTATTACTGAGGGGAATAGTAATAATAGGCTTCTGCAAAATTAAGATTTTGGTATCATTTCGAACGGATCCACCAGTTGGCGGAGGAGTGAGAAATCTGTACATCTTATAAGTTCAATTCGGTAAACAAATTTCTCCCCACCAAATAGCGGGTCGAAATAGCCTTTTTTTCCTATTTTGCAGAACTCTAAAAAGTAATAAATTATAGGAGTCAAGTCAGCGGTGCGGCCTGTTGAGAAAATGAGGTCAACATCGAATCGATAAATCCCAGTACCTGCAAATGCACTTCCCACGGGATACCATCCACCGACATGGCTGGCTTAAGTAGTCGACCATCCACTGCCGATTGGGTACGATAAAATATCTTCATCAATTCGGTTTCAGAAGCGCGGGCGAAAAGTTGCTGCCAGTTAGCCACTCGATCGAGATAGGCGTATAGGCCAGCAGTCAACGCGTAGGCTCCCCAATTGGAAACTCCTGCAACGATGGTGGCATCGGTGGCGACGGAGCAAGCAATTTTGGCTCCGATTCCATGACGGATATTGGTGGCGATAATTTTCCAGGGAATCGATCCCATGCCGATCTCATTGCCGCCATCGCCGATGCCGATGGTATAGATCGAGCCAGCGGAATGGTTCGCTTTATCAAAGAGTTCATGCAGCGGAGCGGTCACTCGATCCATCGATTTTCCTTGCATATTGAGACAATTGCCGGCCAATTCTCCAGGCCCGACGGAAGCGTACATTTGTCGTGTCAGATCATCGGGTGGCGGTTGCTGGTGCAGAAAGGTCATCGGTGTGTGGCATGGGCCGATGCGTTCAATCGCGATGAGACAATCCAGTGGTGGAGGAGATTCCAGCAGTCGCAGTTGAAATTGCTGCGCGAGATTAGCAACGACCGGGCAAATGAGCAAATTGATGGTCTCAAGGTCAGCAGCGAAAAAGTGCCGCCCCTGTTCCAAGGGTCGGCGGCAGGGTTCATCGGTAATGAGATCGACGGCATAACCCAATCGCTTAAGCCCTCTGGCTAAGAATAGTGCGCCGGCTGGGCCATCGGTCTCGGGAGCAGGAGGCTTGGCTTCTGGGATAAAAAATCCAGTGACGATGCCAACCCGACCGCCTGGATGTTCGGCCAGAAATTGAATGGCTCGCCAGAGAGCACCCTGGGTCTGGGTACAAAGATTTTCACCTGGCACGTAATGGATGCCGCGGCCGGCCAGGTCTGTCTGGATAAGCCATTCTAACTGTTCGATAAGGTGGATCATTTTGGTAGGTGGGGTTGGCATGGGATTGGCAATCGATAAGTGATCAGCGCACCACAATCATTTTGTGGGTCATGTTATATTTGGCTGTGGCCATGTGATAGAAATAGACGCCGCTGACCACATTCTGGCCGGCATCGTCTTTGCTGTCCCAATAGACTGTATAAATCCCCGGCTCTTTGAAAGCATCGACCAGCGTTTTCACCTTTTTGCCCAGCACATTGTAAACCTCGATGATAACATACGTCCCGACTGGAATTTCGTACCTGAAAGAGGTTAGCGAATTAAATGGATTGGGAAAGTTGCTGGAAAGTGAGTAGTTTTCCGGCTTGGGTGCGGTTACCATGATCATCTGTTGCACTTTTTTCTTGCCCGTAACACTCACCTCTTCAAGTTTATAATTGTATGTACTACCCGCCTGGGCTGTCAGGTCCTGAAAGCTGAAATGGCTTTTGCCGATGATTAACTGGTCATTTAATTTAATAAAATTATTTTGCGGCGATTCGCTGCGATAGAGATTAAAGCCAGCACAATTTTTATCCTGAAAACTGGTCCATGACAAGGTAATGGAGCCATCTTCCTGGACATTTGCGGACAGGTTTTCGACTTGAGAGAACTGGGGATAAAAGGAAAATGGCCGATTGGCTTTCCGAAAATCGGATTGATAGCGGTCGGCTGCAAACAACTTGACGCGCCAATACAGCGCCCTGTCAACCGGCAGTTTCGGGAATCCAGTGCATTTATTTAACGGAAGATTGTTGATGGTGCAGGTATCGCTGGAAACGATCGCTGTAAAATTGGAGTCGGTCGCGATCTGGACCACGTATTGCCATGGCTCAATGGTTGGCCCGGCGCTCAGCAATGAGTCATTTTCCCAGATCAATTTTTCTGCATCCGTTAAAACCTGGGCGCTGAGAGGAGAAATCAAACGGGGCGCCGGCAAGAATTGAAATGCATCTGGCATCACCAGCCATTGGTGAATTATTGTAGTATCCTCGATTGAGATTTGCAGGGTGATGGTATCGGGCTTGCCGATGACGAACGGTTGTCGATGCCAAAAAACACTATCTTGAGCCCGCTCACTGATTTTTCCATTCACGTGCCAGCGAAAGGAAATCGCTGGCCCAGGGGCGCCGCTGATCTGAACCGCCAGTCGGATGCTATCAGCAGCAGAACGAATCAGAATGCTGGTATCCGGCTGAAAGATCAGTCGCCAATTTTTCTGTTGGGCTAACGGAAGGAAATGAACGATCCAGGCGTGGCGAGTTACACTATCGGTTAGCACGACAGAGGCGGAGACGGTATCTATCTGGCCATTGGTACGGGTTCTTCGATGGATGAAAACGGAATCGGCAGATGTGGCTACCAGAGAATCGTTGATAGTCCATTGAATTGCCGTTTCGTGTGGCAGGTGATGGACCGCCAATAGCACCGAGTCGCTGGCGATGGCTATCGATTCATCTTCCGGAAGCCAGATAAGCCGCGACCGGTTGGCGATCTCTGCCGTTGGTGGCGTTGCAAAAACGATCCATTGCAAGGTTACGGTGGTATCGGCATCGGCAATGGCTACCAAAATGGTATCATTTTGCATTGAACCAGGTGACTGCCGATAAAGGTAGGTTGGCAGATGGGCTGAGGAATCCAATTGGCTATTGAAGAACCAGGCGAAGCTCAGCGAATCGCCATCAGCATCCTGGCTGAGCACCTGAAATCGAATCGAGTCCGCGGTCGAAAGCCTCGTTTCGGGTAATGGAATGCAATTGATGATCTGCGGCGCTCGATTTTTGTGCCAGATCGGCAGCAGCCAGGATTGAATTATAACGGTGTCGCGATCGGCAATGAGAACTTTGATCGTATCCGATTTTAGAGAGCTACGCAACCCATGAAAAACAAAGATCGAATCGACCTGAGTGGAATCAATCGCCTGGTTGAAATACCAGCGATAGGATAGCGAATCACCATCCGGATCCATGGCGCGAACCCATAAGCGCAGGGTGTCCTGGTATGAATGCCGCTTGGGTGGCACATCGGCGATTGACTGAATGATCGGAGGACGATTTCGATTTAAGATATGAATTCGCCAGCAGTGAGTGTAAATTGAATCGCCAACCACGTATTTCACGATGATCGAATCGTCGCCGGCAGCGGAAAAATCCGGCTGGAACCAGAATTCAGTTTTGGTGCGGATGGTATCAATCCGTCCGTGAATTTGCCAATTGATTATTTTCAGCAGTCGATCCTCCAAGCCTGGCGCATGAATGGCCAATCGCAATGAGTCCCCTTCGTTAATAGTGGTATCGGGACCTGGCGAGAAGATGATGACGGGCAGGGTTTGTTGCCGCCGGACGATCCAGCGATGCGTGATTGACGTATCTGAACCGGAAATGGTAACTTCGATGGTATTCTCGCCATGGAGCAGCGAATCGACTGGCAGCGACAATGTCTGGCCACGATGCTGGTTCATGATTTTGCCGTTTAGCTGCCATTGGTAGCGTAGCGACTCCCATAGGTCCGGGGCGATTTGCAGTCGAAGCTGCAGGCTATCGCCTGAGGTGAGCAACGTATCATTTTGGAAAAAGGCCACGCTCACTTTCGGCCTGTCGCTTGACAGGGAAGTGGAAAGGAAAGCGGATGGCAAATTTTCTACGACCTGAACCGCAATGGTGTCCGAGGTCAGGCTTTCGAGGCCTGCGCTGTCGACGCCGACAACAAAATAAGCTGCCTCCGTGAGACCTGCAGCAGCATAATCCACAAATGTCGAGTCTGTGACTGGATGTTCGGTAATTCTTTCAAAAAATTTTTGGTCGCTTGATTTTCGATACACGCGATAGCCGGCGAAATGATAATCGGCTGACCATTTAAGAATGGTCGGTTGCTCCGAGACCTTTGACAGCGCGATGCCAGCGGCGGTTTCAATTGGCATCTGCGCCGTCTGGGTGAGGAGAAAACCGTTATCAGCTTCAATGGATAAGATAATCGGAACAGGCAGTTCAACAGGCCAATGCCGCTTCAGTTTCAATATCAATGGCTGCTGTCGATTTCGAAAAGCATGCAGGAACGGCAGCTCGGGCAAAATCAATTCCGATGGTAGAATGCAGCCGATGGAATCATCGACAGCAATTCGCAATCGAAGATTCCGGGCCCCAAAGGACAGATTTCGAAAATTCATCGTGATGGGAATTGGTGTGCCCGGTGCAATTGAGTCTCGGGCATGGCGATAGTAGCCGGCAATTTTGGTGAGCACGATGTTGGGTTGATATAGTTTTTGCAGCGCCTGGGCAGCATGGACCTTGCCAGCACCCAATTGACCGATGAAATCAGGATTTTCTGGGTAGAGGTTATAGGAACTCCACAAAAGATTTTGCTTCGCACCTTCCACTGTACCAGGCTCACTGCTGGATTCGACCAGAGCTGCCAGGCCAGACACGTACGCAGCGGCGATGGCACTGCCTGCAACATCGTTGCTGGGGGCTATGGCACTGCCTGCAACATCGTTGCTGGGGGCTGAGGAAATGGATTTCTTTGATAATAAAAAACCGGGCGCAGTTAGGTCAAGCCAGTCGCCAAAATTCGATGCCGGCAATTTTTTATTGGCAAGGTCGATAGCAGTTGCTGCCAGGACTTCATCAAATGCCGCAGGATAGGCGGGCGAGCTGATACCATCATCGCCGGCTGCAGCTACGACCAGGCAACCACGTTTCACCGCCGATTGAATGGCTTGTTGCAAAAATTGAGAGGGAAATGATCCGCTGCATGAAATATGCATGATATTGGCATGATGATCGATGGCATAATGAATCGCCCGCACCAACGAGAAGGTAGTAAAAATGATAGTTCCATTGCTGAGCTGAAAGCCAGCTTTCAAAATCATCACCTGATTGTGGAAGTGAGGCTGTTGGTTGTTGGTTCCAAAATTCGCCAGACGACTGATCAGTTCCGCTACCCGAGTGCCATGACCGCAGTCATCAATCGGTTTGCTTTGCCAATGATTACCGAATTGCTGCAGCAGATCCTGATCGACAAAATTGTAGCCCCAGATATCATCGATTAGGCCGTTATGGTCGTTATCTTTGCGATCGGCCTTTTCGACAGGATTGATCCAAATGTCGTCAACGGCGGTTGTGACTTTCCAGTCAAGGCCAGTGTCGATGACCCCGATAAGCAGTGGTCGCAGGTGTTTGATGAATGGGGCGGCCTGGGTAAGATGAATATCATCCGGATTGGCATGAATAGTTGATCGTTGCGGTTTGGTGAAATAGAAATAATTGAACTCAGCTCGCTCCACAATGGATAGCTTACGGTAGGCGCTGATCGCTGCGGTGGCAGCATCGCTCCCATCGAATTTGAAGAGAAAGATCGGCGGTTGAGTACCAGCGAGAGATCGGTCAAAACCAGTTACGGTATCAAGGCTAGCAGGAATGATTTCTTTGATTCGAAACAGGGCGTTCAAAGAATCAAGTTTACTGAAACCAGTAGCTCCTCGGACGCGGATCAAAGCTGCTGAATTGAACCGAGCGTCAGATTTAAATTGAATCAATAGTTCATTGGTGGCGTAGGCTGGAAAACGGGATGATCGAACCGCTGTTTCAGGGTTGGCGAGCGAGATAATAGCAAATAGATGGGCTACCATGAGAGCTACTATTGTATTGGTTGACCACATCTTTCGCATTGCCCGTCCTCTAAAATTGTCAAGAGTTGAAAAGCAGTGGAGAATGCCGATCCTATGAATTGCTGAACTTTTTACGACCAGCAGTCGCCGATTGTTCCGAGTCAAAGCGCATCCTTGCTTATAGCAACATGCAACTCCAGCTATGGGTTAGCTGCTTTCAAGCATGGTTTTAAACTTTAGCAGATCGGTCTCCTGGCGTTTCTGGATCAGGGGCACCATGGTAGGAATGATGAACTTCCATAACCGACCCTTGCCATGGATTTCCACCGTCAACCACACTTCAGTGGCGTGGTTGTTCAAAGGAATGAAGCGAACCCGCGAATGACTGGTCATTGTCTCGTGTTCCATGGTGAAAGCAAATTCCTGGTTTTCGTCGTTGACAGTAATTTCTTGATCAAGGCAAATTTCATGGCCGTTTTCTAACATGGTCAATTTATAGCGACTGCCAACCGCGTTATTTGTGCCATGCAGCAGTTCAATGGTTTGAAAACCGCTGAGCCAGTGTTTCATTCGCTGTCGGTCCAGAAATGCGTGGTAAACCTCATGGATCGGCTTGTCAATTGCTATTTTTGAATCAAAACCTGCCATAATTTTGTCCTTATAAATTCAATTTCCTTTTAGTTGAAGCATAAATGTCCTCTCTCTATTGGGTGACAATTGGGTACATCTGATAGGACGGATTTTTCGCAAGCGAACGTTCGATCAGCCCAATGATTAAATAGGACAGAAAGGCAGCGCCAAGGGAGAGAAGGTAACTCCATTGGAAATGAAGCAGATAATGAAACACCAGCCAGACCGCAGCGCCGCTAACGAGAGCAGCCATTGCGCTGCGGTGTGAGCCCAGGGTGGTAAATAAGCCAAACATGATCACGACGAAAATACCGGCACTGCCAAACGAGGACGCGTCTTTCACGAGTTGATAGATCCCCTCCGCCGAAAGCGCCATGGCGTACGCAGCCATGCCCATGATAATGACCCCGATGCGATTGAATCGCAATTTTTTTTTATCGCTCAGTTGGGGGCGCCAGGAGAAAATGAGATTGTGTGATACCAGGGCCGAGGCAGCCAGCAGGGCGCTGTCGACAGTCGACAGAATGGCTGAGACCAGCGCTCCGGCAAAAATAATATATAACACCCGGGATAGATGCTGCTGCGCCATGAGCGGCAACACGTGTTCCGGATCAGAGAGCCCCGGCAGTAACCTGAAGCCGATCAAGCCAATGGTCAACGGGATCATGCCGACGAAGAAATATAGGCTGCTGGCAAGAAATGATGACCGCTGGGCAATTTGGGGCGAACGACTGGCCAGCACCCGGGATACCAATTCCTGGGCTACTATTGAGCCACAGATCGGAATCGCCCAGGCTTCGGCGACAGTAAAGATGGTTGCTAACTGCGAGGTGGAGCTTGGCGGAATAAAAGACAACTTGTCCGGATCGACCATTGAAATGGCCGGACTCACGCCGCCCAGATCTCCGATCACTGAGAAGAATACCAGCACCAAACCAATGATAAGCACCCCGCCCTGGATGATGTCGGTAATGGCATCAGCCAGCAGGCCGCCCAGGGAGGTATATATGATCACCACAGCAGCGGCGATGGTGATCGCCAGTTGGATTTGCAAATCTGATGAAGCAGACAGCACCTGGCCGAAGGCTCTAATTTGAGCAGCGGCCCAGAGCAAAGAGGTGGGAACCATGATCAATGCGGTTGTGCGCTCAGCGGAGATGGAATAGCGCCGTCGAAAAAAATCAGCGATGGTGGTGAGCTTTAGCTTCCAGAGGGGAATGGCAAACATCAATCCCATGAGGATGAGACAGATGGTATAGCCGAAAGGATCAGCGGTGACGCCCGCCAATCCATTCTCATAAGCCGCCCCAGCGGTTCCAACACACGATTCAGCGCCGAACCAGGTGGCAAAAATGGAAAAAGTTGCCAGCCCATAGCCGAGGCGGCGGCCTGCAAGCAAGAAATCGTCCTCGGTGCGAATGGTCTTCGCCACAACCATACCGAGCACCAATTGCATGACTACATAACCCAGAATGCCGATAAGGTTACCATTCATCTTTCCCGTAATCCTTCAATTGTCATGGTAAAAGTTGTACGGGTGGATTATACCCAGACTCATTGGATTTTTCTTGTTGGATTTTAGGTTGATCGTCATAATATAAATTCACATTTATTGATGGAGAGGTTCGTTTGATTATAAGTGGATTACTCCAAATAAATTGTCATTCAACAAGCGTGCAGTTCCTCGCCCTATGAATCATAGTGGCAAAATTTTGCTGCCAGGTTTTGCTCAGAAAAATTCGGATGATTAAATTCTGAAAACGTTTGGTTTGTTCCCTTAACCCTCTTCGTCCAGACGATTGCTCCATAAAAATTTTCTTGTCTCAGCCACCAATACGCCGCTAAGTAACAATAGCGAAATCAAATTGGGTATGGCCATTAAGCCATTGGCGATATCGGCAAATGACCAAACCGCAGGCATGGTGGCGACTGAACCGACCATGACCATCATCACCCAAAGGATGCGATAAGGAGTGATAATAGTTGTGCCAAACAGATATTCCGCGGCTTTCTCACCATAATAGGACCAACCCAGGATGGTGGAGAAAACGAACGTAAGCAGGCCAATCGTCAGCACGATAGGACCGACAACAGGAATATCGGCGAAGGCCGCCTTGGTCAATGCGGCACCGGAAAGCCCACTAAGCCACTCCTGGGAGTTCACCAGCACCAGACCAGTGAGGGCACAGACAACAACTGTATCCCAGAAGGTGCCCGTGGAAGAGACCAGCGCCTGTCGTACGGGATTTTTGGTTTGGGCCGCAGCAGCCACAATGGGCGCACTGCCCAAGCCCGATTCGTTGGAGAACAAGCCCCGCGCAATGCCGTAGCGAATGGCCTCACGAACGCCCGCGCCCAGAAATCCGCCGAGGGCGGCATGTCCGGTGAAGGCGCTCTTGAAAATTAATTTAATGGTAACAGGAATGGTCGAAGCGCCAAGGATTAACAATAGGACACAGCCCAGCATGTAAAACGCAGCCATGAACGGCACCAGTGCCTCGCAAACATGGGCGATGGATTTGATTCCTCCCAGGATCACAATAGCGGTGAGACCGGTCATAAGAATGCCTGTGATCCAGGGAGCGTATTGAATTGCCCAGGGCAGCTTTTCCGTAAGCCAGGTGGAGCCTTTCAATGTTTCAGTGACCATGGAAGCAATGGAGTTGGCCTGAACCATGTTGCCAATGCCAAAGGCCGTGACTGCTGTGAGGGCGGCAAAGACGACACCCAGCCATTTCATTTTTAAGCCACGTTCCAGGACATACATGGGGCCGCCCGCCATTAAACCGGCGGGGGTCGTTATGCGATATTTGACGGAGAGCACGGCTTCGGCATATTTGGTGGCAATACCGAACACACCGGTAAGCCAGGTCCATAGCACTGCGCCAGGCCCGCCGGCAGCAACCGCAGTGGCGACGCCGACGATATTACCGGTACCGATGGTAGCGGCCAGAGCGGTGGTTAGTGCCCCAAAATGACTGACGTCACCAGTGCCTTCGGTCTGGCGACGAAACGATAATTTGATGGCTTGGCCAACATAGCGCTGGATAAAGCGCAGCCGGATGGTGAGAAACAGATGTGTGCCAAAAAGTAGTACCAATAGGGGAGGGCCCCAAACCCAGTTGCTGATTTCACTTAACAGTTTTTCAAGCTCCTGCATGAAGCATCCCTTCTATGAAATTTGTCCGCCAGCGATGAATATGGATTAAGAATGTCGAACCAAACACTTAAAAGCGCCTTCAGTGGCCATGAGCCTATCAAATGAATCACCAGGGAAAAAAAAGGCCGATATCGATTTGAGCCCTAAAGCTGAAACGAATTGATGGAAAAAATAACCAATTTGCAAGCGAAAGTCAAGCATAATTTTTGATAGTGGCCGGCCGTATTTTAAGACGGCATGGTGCAGTTGGCTTGAATGCAAAGTTGGTCGGAGTTAGTCAAAAAATCTATTGCAAAATAGTTTTAATTTCTCTATATTGGGACTTCTTTTTTATAGTAAACAGGTTCAAAATATTCTGTGCAAGTTCAATCTGGAGCACCAAGGAGGGTCTCATGTTATCTACAGTCAATTTGCTGATTGTTATCGGCGCAATAGTTGTATTGTTGGTTCTGGTAATTATTGCCCTGGCGAAGCAGTACCGCAAGGTTGGTCCCAATGAAGTATTGATAATTTCTGGTGGACGGATGAGAAAAGTGACCGATCCGGATGGTACGGTGAGGAAAATTGGTTATCGCATGAGTGTTGGTGGTGGTACTTTTGTGAAACCGTTCATTGAACAGGTGCAGGTATTGCCGCTGGAAATTTATACGCTAAATATCAAGACGCCGGAGGTGCTGACAGCCCAGGGAGTGCATATCATTGCTGAAGCCACGGCTCAAGTAAAAATCAGTAGCGAGGAGAGTGCCGTGCGCAAGGCGGCGGAGCAATTTTTAAGCAGCGGCGCGCAGGGCATCAAAGATGTTTCATATAGTGTGCTGGAAGGCTACATGCGGGCCGTGTTGGGTGCAATGACGGTGGAGGAGATTTATCAGAACCGCGAGAAATTTGCTGCAAAAGTGATTCAGGAATCGCAGAAGGATTTCGCCCGGATGGGATTGGAAATTTTGTCATTTGCATTGAAAGATATCAGCGATACGCAAGGTTACTTAGCGGCACTGGGACAGCCGCAAATTGCGCAGGTGAAAATGAATGCGGCGATTGCCCAGGCAGAAACTGATAAAGAGGCTTCGATTCGAGCGGCGCAAGCGCGTAAAGATGGCGACATTGCCAAGCTAAAAGCCGAGGTTGAGATCGCTAAGGCCAATCGTGATTTTGAATCACAACGGGCGCAGTTTCAAGCCGACATTAATCAGAAGCGTGCGCTGGCTGATCTGTCCTATGATTTAGAAAAATTCCGCATTGCCCAGCAGATCAAGAAAGAAGAGACCCAGGTTAAATTGATCGAAAAGCAGCAGGCGATCAAAATCGAAGAGCTGGAGATTTTGCGCAAGGAAAAGGAGCTGGAAGCCTCGGTCAAGAAAGCAGCCGATGCCAAGAAATACCAGTTGCAAGCCGAAGCTGAAGCCGAGAGCTATCGCATCGAGGCTGAGGCCAAAGCCCGAGCTGAGGCGCAGAAGCTGGAAGGACTGGCTGATGCGGAACTGATCAAGGCCAAAGGTGCAGCCGAAGCTGAAGCCATGAAGCAAAAAGCTGACTCATGGAAGGACTACAATGAAGCGGCCGTTTACAAGATGATCATCGATGCCCTGCCAGAATTGGCACGCGCCGTTTCTGAGCCGCTGTCAAAAATTGATAAGATCGTCATGGTCGGCGGTAGCGATGGTTCAGTTGGCGTTTCCAAAATAACCGAGCAGGTGGCTCAAGTGCTGGCCCAATTACCGACAGTGGTGGAAGCGCTGAGCGGCGTGGATTTGAAAAAATTGCTGGAGAAGCTGCCGGGGCAGAAAGCGCAAAGCAAATAGTGGGCAGTAGTCAGTGATCAGTAATCAGTAATCAGTAATCAGTAATCAGTGATCAGTGATCAGTAAGCAGTGATCAGTGATTATGGCTATCTGCTGTATGGTTGATTGCACATTAAATCCGAAATTCAAATTTAAAAATCCGAAATCAAGAAGGGGTTATGTTAGCAGATCGTATACATGAAATCGCTTATTCGCCCACATTGCGAATCAATGCCAAAGCGCAGGCCATGCGGGCGGAGGGAATTGATGTGATTGATCTGAGCGTTGGCGAGCCGGATTTCGCCACGCCGGATAATGTAAAAGAGGCTGGTAAGCAGGCCATTGAAAAGAATTTTACCAAATATACGGCGAATTCAGGCATGCCCGCGCTGAAGGAAGCGATCATTAAGCGGATCTATAATGACCACGGGCTGCAATATGAAAAAGATGAAATCATCATCTCCAGTGGCGGTAAAAACAGCCTGTACAATTTGGCCATGGCGATTTTCAATCCCGGGGATGAAGCCATCATTCCGGCGCCGTATTGGGTTTCCTATCCTGAAATCGTTAATCTAGCCAAGGGTACGCCGGTCATTGTTCCGACGCGCGAGGAAAATGGCTTCAAATTAACGCCGAAGGACTTGAGCCGTGCGATCAATTCTCGCACCAAGGCGTTGATCATCAATAATCCCTGCAATCCTACCGGCACTGTCTACTCTCGTGAGGAACTGGAGGAGCTGGCCGATATTGCGGTGGACGAAGGATTGTTGATTATTTCTGATGAGATTTATGATAAACTGGTTTATGATGGTTTTCGCTATTTCAGCATGGCGGCATTGGGCGACAAAATTCGGCGTCAGACGGTGCTTATCAATGGGGCGTCGAAAGCCTATGCGATGACTGGCTGGCGGATTGGGTACGCAGCAGGTCCCAAAGAAATTATCGCCGCCATGGATAAAGTACAAAGCCATAGCACTTCCAATGCCTGCAGTATCTCACAAAAGGCGTGCGTCGAGGCGTTTGGTGGGCCGCAGAATGAGATCAATAAGATGGTATCAGAGTTTCAGCGCCGTCGGAATTACATGCATTATCGCCTGAGCCAGATTCCCAAAGTATCGTGTTACAAGTCGCAAGGCGCTTTTTATTTATTCCCCAATTTTTCTGCCTATTACGACTACGCGTATGAGGGGACGCAAATCCGCAACTCCAATGGCCTTGCCTACTTTCTGTTGAAAGAAGCCAAAGTGGCGCTGGTGCCTGGCGATGCCTTTGGCGATGACAAATTCATTCGATTCTCCTATGCCAATTCCATGGAGAATATTGAAAAAGCCATGGATCGAATCAGTGCGGCGATGGCGCGTTTGGTCCCGGTCAAAAAAGCCGAGCGAAAACCGCTCAATAATACGGTCACCAAGCGCAAAACGTTCGTGGAGGTGGAGCCCAATATTAGCCTGGAGATGCGCAATGCGTTGATGGCCGAGTCAGAAGCCTTCATGACTTTTGAAGGCTATTATGAGTGGAATGTGAACATCGCGGGTATCGTGATTCAGTTGCGCACCAATAGCCCACATCTGTACGATTTTTGGGTGGAGAATTTTTATCCGGCGCAATTGGAAACCGACCTGGAACCTCATGCGGTTATTTACGCTGTGAATTGGATCACCGGCCGGGAACCGCGGGCGTTCTACAATCCTGAATCGCGGACGGCCTTTTATTTTAAATCTGCCTTTTACCCGCAGCTTCGCAGTCTAGCCCTGGGTATGGTGGCAGACATCACCGAGCGGTTGTACAATCTGCATAGTGTGCGGGCGCAATCGGTGGACATCGGCGGCAAAGGGCTGCTGCTCATCGGCCCTCCCGGAACGGGAAAAATGGAGCAATTCGCCGAGCTACTGAAACAGCCCCAGGTAAAGCTGCACTCGAACGATCTGGTGGTCGTCCGATATATCGGCAACGAGGCTATCGCTGATACGGTGGAGCGAAAATTTGCCTTTAATACGGATTTTGTCGAGAAGTTTCCGGCGATGGTGCCTCTGTTCGATTTGAGCAAATGTGAAAATGTAGTGACGTCGAAAGACGAATGTACCAATGAGAAATGTAAGCGCGAGGACAATTGTCGTCTGGATCGCGGCGCACCGTATTGTTTTTCGGCATCCAAAGTGTCGATTGCGATGCTTGATCCGTACTGGTTGGGCGGCCCAGATCGGCATACCAAACGCACCAAAGTCCATTGGGTATTATTGTTCCGTAAAGATCCCATTTCGCCGGCGATCGTCAAATTGAATCCAGAGGAGGCGTTGAAATTTTTGGAAGATGGTCGGGCCCAGAGCAGCGCCGGGGGTATGCAAAGTGTGCCGTTTTTCAATCCCCACTTGCTGATCCGCTCGATGGATCGCCTGGAACTGCAAAAACGCTATTTTCAGCAGTTGTTGAAAATTGCTCCCTGCTACGTGATCAATTCCGCCATGGAGCCCACAGAAAAAATCAAAGAGAGGATTGCGGCAATTGTGGCTGAAAATGAGGAGGTTGCTTTACGGTAGCTTCATTTTCGGTATGTCATTTATATAGGTGGTGATTGGTTAAGTGGTTAAGTAGGCAATTTCTGTCTTAATAGCGAATTCAGAAATTATCATATTTCCCTACTTAACCCACTTAACTCACTTCACTGCCAACTCAATTACCAATCAACTAATAAACTCCATATCCATCCTTACGGTCCGTTGAAAGATAGAATACATGTCTTTCAAAAAATTGCCTTCCACATCCATTTTCACCGCCATGGTAAAAAAGACATATTCCACAGGAATGCGCTCAGCGTCCTTGCCCTGACCTACACGCTCCATTTTATTCTTCACTGTAAAATCTTCAATACTCACGTTTTCGAACGTGATGTCATTATCATATTGGTCATGCGGGGAAAATTTCACCCGGATCAATCGTTTTCGAAAGCCAGCAAAGAGATCAGAAATTTGAAGGGTATTGTTGAGTTTGGCTTCGCCCTTGAAAACCATCTTATCAAGCGTCTCTTTACTTTCGGGGTCTTTTTCCTGCTTCGGTTGAAAGGCGGTGATTCTGGTGTCGTCGAATGTACTGCTCATTGATTTTTTCCTCATTGGTTGATTAGCACTATTTAGCTGAATTCGATCGTGAATGTACAGAAAAATTTGGAGAATGTCAAGTGAGAATTTCCTTCTTTTATGCGGCTTTTATCGTTTGAATGGCACATCGGTATTATATAGCGAGGCATTGTTAATATTATATTGTCCAAATAATTGTTCCAGTGGCTGGAATCAGGATAAAGCGCTGCGGTCCTGGATCAAAATAATCGCTCACGGGTTAAATCTATTTGATAATGATAAAACAGAAAACAGAAGAGCTTTTGTCCTCAATCTGATGAGCGATTCTTATCGACGCACAATTATACCTTTGGGATCTAGCCTCCGCACCCGCCTGATTCTGGTGTTCGTTGTATCGGTCCTTACGATTTTTCTCATTGCTGGCTATTATCTCCTCTGGGAGATTCGGGCCACGCTGGATGCGGCGTTAGGAAAAAATTTGGAGACCATGGCAAAAGTTATCGCCCTGGAGATCGATCCCAATTTTCTGCTCTACCTCCAGCCAGGGGATGAGAGCTCTCGCACCTATCAAAATATTTTAGCCACGCTGCAACGGTTTCAAAGCGCTACCAACATTACTCGAGTTTATCTGTTCGGGAAAGATTTTCGTTCGCTTATCGATTCGGATCCGTTGGTCTCGATTGGGCAGGAATTGGTGCAGCTCAAATTCAATCAATCCGAAGTAGCCGCAGTTTTCAATGGGCT
>JAPDQM010000082.1:0-17408 GCA_034505795.1 Candidatus Zhuqueibacterota bacterium | reverse complement strand
CAGCCGGGGCGGACCTATTTGAGCGAATATTTGAAGCTGTACGACCACACGGTTGATGGTGCGCTGGCGGCCAATGATCAGATCAAAATTGGTGGGCCGGCGATTGCTGGCTGGCCGTATGTGCTGGAAGGCCTCATCAGCCATTCTGTTTCGCGTCAGCGATCAAAACCAGGCCGGCTCGACTTTATCTCTTTTCATAGATACGGCGATGTTGATGAGAATATTATCGAACCTTCCCAGCACCTATTGAAAAAAGCGCTTGCGGTTGATAGAAAGAAAGTCGAGCAAATTCCATATCTCTTGACCGAATTTGGTCCGACAACCCAATCTCATGAGCAGTGGAAAAATAGCAGCTACGTGGCAGCATGGGTTTGCCAGACTGTTGATGCGTTTTTTGAATTGGGCTACAAAAAAGGTCACTTATTTCGACCGGCAGCGATGGTTTTTTGGTCCAGCGTGGGGAATAATTTTCGCGATGGCGAAGGCATGATCGCATCAATCGTTGGCCCTAATCCGCAGCACATCGTGAAAGGGCCCGTTTTCAATGCTTACGATGCCCTGAGCTATCTCGGTCCCGAGAGAATTTCAGTAACCGGCACCAACTATGGGGACGAGGTGCATGGCATCGCCACAAAGCATGGCAGCGAGTCGATTGAAATTTTGTTGTATCGCATCAATGATTATTGGAATACCAGGGCAGATTCGATACCGGTCCGGCTGGACGTTGTCAACTTGCCATTTGCTGATTTTTTCATTCAGCACTTTGCCATTGATGAACAGCATAGCAATGCGTTCGGTGCATGGAAAAAAATGGGCAGCACAGCCCAGCTCTCAGCCGTCCAGATTGCCCAACTGCAGCAGCAAGATGATCTGGAACGCGTCGCACCCATCACGCAACACCGGACCGACAGCAATCGTGGCTTCACTAAAACGTTCCACATGCCGGGCAATAGTGTCACGTTGTTGGTGTTAACCAAACGGACCGATATGGTGCCCCCCAGGGCGCCGCAGGAATTCCGTGGCATGGCTGTGGATCATCATGTAATAAAATTGCAATGGCAACTGCCAGCGCCGGCCAGCGATGGGGATTCGGCAATGGCCTACTCTCTGTATCGTGGCGATTCGCTTATCGCACTGACTGCGGCTCCCCGCTTTGATGATACGCAATTGGCCGATGGCACCTCCTATCAATATGCTATCTATGCCATCGATGACCAGGGAAATCGTAGCGAGCAACCAGCAGTGATTTCGGTGCGGACACCGCGCGATGAAACCCCACCCAAATTGGTGGCCATGAATATATTAAATCTGGTGACGCTGGAGTTAGACTTCAGTGAACCACTGGCACCACAGGCAGCGCTGGAGGTGGCTAACTATCGCATCGATAATGGGATTCAAATTAAGTCGGTAGAATTGAAAGATGGCGGGAAACGGGTGAGGTTGACGACTTCGCCGCATCAGAAAGCGCTTGGCTATCGCTTGCAGATCGTTCAATTGTCAGATCAAGCACTTCTGCCGAATACGGTAACCGATCTGACCATCCCGTATAAATTTGAGTTGAAATTTCAGGACGATTTCAATTTTGATTCGGTGGCTGGATACACCAGCCGGCATATCTGGCAGGATGGTGGTCTGGGGCGCAGTTATTACGATGCTGCGAAGAAGGCGCTGGCGATCATGACCGGGGATGATATCGGCGAAAGCCTGTCCCGGGATGTTCCAGAAGCGAGTAGCGGCGTGTTGGAACTGGATTTCCTGCCGCTGGCAATCTATCCGAGTGGCGGAAAAATCGTGCTGCGCTTGAAACAGAGCGATGCTACCTATTATGAAGTTGTCGGCACGTGTGGCTATGGATCGGGCTATTTAAAGAAGGTATTGCAAAACACGACGGTGGATAGCACCTCCCTGATTTCGGAGTATCGGCAGAAAGTGCAATATCGGTTGAAGGTCGATTTTTCGCCCGAGATGGTCTCATTTAGCGGTTTCTCGAACGAAGAGAAGATCGATCATGATCGATATCCGATCCAGATACGTAGTTTTGAAATTCAAATGCTACAGCAAGATGCCTTTCTGGACAATATTTATTATCATGGTCGATAGATGATTATCATCCTGGTAGATGGAGCAGAGTGCAACTTGAATTATTAAATAAGAAATTGATAGGTAGGTTCTGAAAAGGCTTCGACCGCTAATTTTGCCAATTTGGGCTAATTGAATTGAACTGGATTGGCGGAACCGGCAGTTTTTGAAGCGAGTCACGATGAGAATGACAAGAAACTAAGGCATGCTCTAGCAGGTTGAGCAACCGTTACAGCAATCGTCCTATGAGGACAATTTTAACCAAAGTGAAGATATGAACAAGCAAAAGGCGGGGGTTATGAAGAAGAGTCTATCCATATTTTTCCCGGTGTATAACGACTGGGGAACCATTGGCAGTCTGGTGGCCCAGGCCATTGCCACGGCCGAGAAATTGACTGATGATTACGAAATCATTCTGGTGAACGATGGCAGCAAGCCGGCCACCGTGGAGATTTTGAATTTTCTCGAGCAGCATTTCGATAAAGTGCGGGTAATTCATCATGAGAAAAATCGCGGTTACGGCGGTGCGCTCAAGACAGGGATTTATGCCGCGAAAAAAGACCTGATTTTTTATACCGATGGCGATGCCCAATATGATGTAACGGAAATGACCCGATTGTTTGAAAAAATGAATGGCCAGGTCGATGTGGTCAATGGCTGGAAATTGAAGCGCTCCGACCCGTTTTATCGAGTCTGGATCGGCAAGATGTACCATTATTTTACCAAATGGCTGTTTGGTTTCAAAATCAGGGACGTGGACTGCGACTTTCGGCTGATGAAGCGTGAGATCTTCGACCATATCCAACTCGAATCGGATAGCGGTCTGATCTGTGTGGAGATGATCAAAAAGATTACGGATGCTGGCTATCGATTCGCTGAAGTGCCAGTGACCCATCATTTTCGGCCCAGCGGGAAATCCCAATTTTTTAATTTTAAGCGAGTCTTCAAAGTCGGGACCGATATGATCAAACTCTGGTGGAGAATCCAGGTCAAAAAACAGTATGCCACTGCACCCAAGGCGCGACGGGCAACGGCGAGTGAACCTGTAACCAATTGATGGAAGAAACGATGATCGCATTTTCTGAGGTCAAGACTCAGTACCAAAATATCAAGCACGAAATTCAGGAAGCCTTTGAACAAGTGTTTGACTCAAGCTGGTTTGTGCTGGGCAAAAATGTCGAGCAATTCGAGCATGAATTTGCCGCTTATTGCGGCGCCCAATATGGCATTGGCGTCGGCTCGGGCACAGAAGCGCTCCATCTGGCGCTGCTGGCCTGTGGCGTTCAACCTGGCGATGAAGTGATCACTGTCGCCAATACTGCCGTACCTACGGTTTCGGCTATTTCGTTTGCTCAGGCGACGCCCGTTTTTGTTGATATTGATCCCGATAGCTTTAATATGAATCCCGATCAGATTGAAGCCAAAATCACGTCAAAAACACGCGCCATTTTGCCAGTTCATCTCTATGGTCAGGCGGCAGATATGGACCCCATATTGCAAATTGCCCGCAACCACCACTTGCCAGTGATCGAAGATGCCTGTCAAGCACATGGCGCTAAATACCGGGGACGAAGAGTCGGCGCGCTGGGGGACCTGGGTTGTTTCAGCTTCTATCCCAGCAAAAATCTCGGTGCGTATGGGGATGGCGGTTTCGTTACTACCAATGATCCCGGTCTGGCCGAGAAGGTATGGCTACTGCGCAACTATGGCCAGCGGAAGCGCTACTATCATGACATCAAGGGTTTCAACAGCCGGCTGGATGAATTGCAGGCGGCATTTTTAAGAAAGAAACTCAATCATCTGGATCAGTGGAATGAGCGGCGACGGCAATTGGCACATATCTATGATGAAATGCTGGGCAGCGCTGTGGTCAAGCCAAAGGAGAAAGAATACGCATATCATATTTATCATCTGTATGTAATTCGCTGCCAGGAGCGACAACAACTGCAGGAATTCTTATTCCAGCAGGGCATTCAAACGTTGATCCATTATCCGGTGCCGGTGCATTTACAGCAGGCATATCAGGATCTGAATCTCGCGGCGGGTTCATTGCCGATTACCGAAAAATTTGCCACGGAGATTTTGTCGCTGCCAATGTATCCAGAATTGAAAGATGAGGATGTATTGTTTGTCGTGTCGAAGATTAACGAGTTTTATGCACGGGGTGGAAGTGAGTGATGACAGATTTGCTGATAACTGACCATGAGGGCTGGCTGTTGCGGAGTCTGAAAAAAGTCGATGGCTATCTTTTATTGGTCATCTTGATTTCGTGTTATATTCCGCTCATCGGTGTGAACCTATATTTTCGCCATGATGATGCCGGAACCTTGTTGTGGGCGATGGAATTCAAGAAAAATTTCCTGCTGGCATTCGATCCTCGTCCCTGGTTTGATGAATATAACAAATATAATGGAGTGGGCGGTTATTATCGACCGTTTGAGTCGCTCTATATTATGCTGCTGATCAGATTGTTTGGGCCACAGCCGTTTTACTTCCAATTGATCAATGGCCTCATGATCATCACTACGCTTGTTTTTATTTATAAAATTGCCACTTTGCTTAGCAATCGTTTGGCGGGCTTGCTGAGCATCCTTGTTTTCCATGCGGCTTTTCAATCGCTGCAATATGGACTGTTTCATGTAGTAGTTCCTTTTGGTTTCTTCTTTGAAATCATCACCTTTTATCTATTTTTAAAAGGACTTACCCACAATCAGCTTCGGCCGATCCTCTGGGGATTTCTATTGCTTATCCCGGCCACCAATCGGCAGACGACCGGCCTGATTCTGGTAGCAATGGTGATAATCTATTTTCTCTTTCATTGGCGAGATGCGACTTTTACTATTCGTCAGCGACTGCTAATTCTTTTCCTGGCGGCTCTGCCCAATGCCGTCATTTCTTTTAGCGGTCATTCGAGCAACGCCACCGTATTGAATGAGCATCTCAGCCAGAACGGATTTTTGGCCTTTATTCTCGAACGGCTGGATTTCTATAGCGACATTCTGACCAGAGGTTTGACGGGTGCGGTGCTGCTTACCATCTTTAGCCTGTTTGGCCTGGGCCAGGTTTTACGATCCAGGCGCTTGTCGCCATGGAATCGAAAACTGGCTTATGTATTCATCTTACCATTCAGCCTGTTGCTTGCAGCGGCGTTTCTTAAATTCCAATTGTTGGGGAAGCTGTTTCTATTGGTGATGCTGATATTAATATTTATCGTTCAGGAAAAATTAAGGCCCATAGTTATCTGGGCGGTCGGCTCTGTCTGCTTGTTCAGCGTCATCTTTTTTTACCATGATGCTTATTTGCTGGAGGCGGCGTTAGCCCTGTCAATCATTAGCGGGATTCTTCTTTTTCAATATCTGAAATTGTTGCAACAGGAGTTATCGCTTTCGTGGCGGCCGCAGTTAGCGCGCATCCTATCCATCGCCAGTCCGGTATTGATCGTCGCGGTGGGGGTTGTCGCCTGGCGCGTGCCTTCGTTACCAATGATTGGAAATAAAGTCGAAGCGGTAAAGATACTGATCGAAACCAATCAGAACTTCAAAGACATGTTCGAATATCTAGCGCGCGAACTGCCGCCGAATGCTCGGGTGTTTCAGTTGTCTGACGAATTCATGGGGCTGGCGCCGCAGCAACGACGATTTTTGCCACTACGAGAACGGGCGGAAAATGTGAAGGTGATCGATATCATGGACTCCAATGTCATGATCAAGGTGTTGGGCCGTTATGATATCCAATTCAAGCATGCCGAGGGATTGACGCTGGGGATACCCGACAATTGTGTGTTCATTGTTCATAATCGGAGAGAACAACAAATGGCCGAAAGGATCTTCGAGCTTGCGCCGATAAAACAATTTCAACGTCAAAATACTGCAGCCACGGTTTATCGGGTGCTGTCGATGAAAGAGAATCCATTTCATATAGACTAACTTAATGAAAGTCAGTCTGAAAGTAAATCGTTTCGATCCATGTAATTTTCAATACTGCAAAAGGTCAAATCAGGCGGTTGTTGCGAATCACTGTCCAACTTTCAGCCCGGGGACGGCACGCAATGACCAATCCCCCTGTTTTGTGTGAGCCCAATGCTTTTGTTTGACATCACGCTTGACAACTGTGGGCAGGCTCAGGCAATCACGCCTCATCTTACCACAGAACACATTATCATTCACTTTGGTGGCAATGGTTTCGTCCAGTCGATTTATCAATTTTGGTGAGAGAAGATTGGACATTGTTTCGATTTAATACAATTTTGTATTTCTGCGTCCTGGTATTATCTGCTTAACTTTCAGCTAACTTCTTAAATTTGCAAGCGCGCAGGGGTAAAATAGCTTACTGGTGTTTGGTATAATATTTGTATGTTTCGACTCGTAAGCAATGGTATCGCAGTCTGATTTATTATCATCAAATCCCTAACTCTCAGACTGGTAAAGTGCTATACTTTGCCTTTTGTTATCTTTAAACCAGGAGGTTTCACATGAATCAGCCCGGCAACTTCGGCTCAAAGGTTATGGTGGCAGGCATTATAATATTTTTCATATTATTTACGGCCGCGTTTTCATGGGGCGCGACCTATAAAATCATGCCCCTGGGAGATTCGATCACCAAAGGTGTGGTTGGTTCATCCTCCCCAGGCGGGTATCGCGATGATCTACAGGATTTATTATCCAATGAATTTGTGGATTATGATTTCGTCGGCAGTCAGGCCGATGGTACTGGTTTTGATCCCAATCATGAAGGTTACGCTGCGGCTACGGTAGATTATATTGATCAGAATGTGGCCACCTGGGTCTCCAACGCGCGGCCGCATTTCGTCCTATTGATGATCGGAACCAATGACCTGGGCGTCCTGGATGTCGAGACGATCGGCAACAAGATCAATAGCATCTGCGATAAAATTTATAATGTGGATAATACAACTACTATCTTTCTCTCCAGTATATTGCCCCGCAGTGACAGCGCCAGCAAGGATAGCGCGGCGACACAGGTCAATCGACGGATCAAGCGGATTGTAGTGGACAAGTTAGCTGCTGGCATGAATATTTATTACGTTGGCAACGGCGAACTTTTCAAAACCAATCCCAACTGGGTAGCCGATTACATGTTTGATGGTATTCATCCGAACGATACTGGCTATGCTCAAATGGCGCAGTTATACTGGAGCGCGATCATGAATATCATCAAAAAAGATGCGGCCATTGTCATTGATAATTTTAATCGGTCGGCAATCGGTATCGGTTGGGAAGCTGATCCAGCTTTCGCGCTGGAGACGGTTGCTCCCGGTCAGCGAGAATTAAAAAATACGTCCACGGAAAGCCGCTGGAATATGATGGCCGTGTATAAGGCCGTTACCAATCCAGGCGAAGTTTCCATTCGCTGGGGACAAAATGCCAGTGCTGACGGGATCGAAAACGGCGGCCTGGCTTTGAAATTGAATCGAGCTTCTACCAATGCCAATGGCTATTTGCTCCGCGTGATGAAGGATGGCACATTGAATTTGTGGACCATAGTCAATGGTTCCCCAGGTGATGACATTGCCAGTGCCAGTGGCACCCAGCCGACGGCGGGGCAGGTGTTCAAAGTAGTGCTTTCCTCAGATGCTGTGGCGCATCACTTTCATTGCTATATCGATGATAACTATGTGGGCACGGTTTCAGATTTTGAGAAACGTCGCGGCAATGAAGCAGAACTATATGCCGGTGTGATGCTGCGAGGCAGCCTGGATGGTTCGACCACGCTGGACAACAATATTGATGATTTCAATTTGCGGATTGTGGGCGATATTACACCACCCGCAAAAGTCAGTAATCTGGCGGTGGCGTCCACTTCCGGTTCCAGCGTCACTCTAACCTGGAAAGCGCCCGGCGATGATAGCCTTACCGATCGTGCGTCTTTTTACGACATCCGCTATTCATTGACCGCGATTACCAACGACAACTGGAAAAATGCGACCAAAGTTACCAATGCGGATCGACCCAAAGCTCCCGGTTCTACCGAGAGTTTTTCCGTCATGGGTTTGGAAGGAAATAAGAAGTATTATTTCGCGCTAAAAACTGGTGATGAGGAAAATAATTGGTCACTGCTATCCAATGTGGTTAGCGCAACTACCAGTGGTGGAAGCGCACTGCAAAAATCTGATGATTTTAATGATCCCAACACGCTGACCACACTCTGGAGCGCGAATTCGGTCTATAGCATTGCTGGTGGAGAATTGGCAAATACATCTACTGCGAACACCTGGGGGCATCTGGCGGTGTTCAAGGCTAATGTCAGTCCCATCAGCGCCTCGCTTACCTGGTCGGCGACCGCTACCAGCGAAGGCATTGATAAGGGCGGACTGGCGTTGTTGCTGGATGCGAATAACCATGCAGTGGCCAATGGCTATCTGGCGTGGATCCGGACGCAGGTGGGAGAGAATCCCGTGCTTTATTTATTCACTCTTAAGGCGGGCGCACCGGACGTTTTTTTGGGCACATTTACGGCCACCGGCGCTAAAAAACCTGGCCCCGGTGATATTTTCAAAGTCGGTGTAACCACCGATGCCAGTGGCCATCATTTTGATTACTACGTCAATGAAAAGTTCTATGGTCGCCTGGATGATCCAGCCAAAACCTATAGCAGTAGCGGCGACTATTACATGGGTATCGAACTGCATGGCAATCTTGCCAACAATGTGGATCGCTTTGTAACCTATAATACCATCGGAGCTCCGGATAAGATTGAAAAGGTGAAACCGTTGGGCACGCCTACCGGAATCGTGGGCAAGCCGCTGGCCGATTCGTTGATCGTCCGGGTGACCGATAAGAGCGGCAATCCCATCTCAGGCTTGACGGTGGATTTCACAATTACCCAGGGCGGCGGCAAGCTGGATATCACGCCGCAAGACAATTATGTGCGCGCGGAGATGGAAAATGCCAACCCATTGGAAAGCCCCATGGAATTGGGTGCTGATCCCGCGGCATCTAACGGCCAGTTTGTTCTGGTCAACGGTGGCAGTCCTGGTGAAGGCAAAGCCGAGTGTAGTTTCTATGTGAAAGAAGCCGGCAATTATGTGATCTGGTTTAGAATGTTGGTGCCGAATGATAGCTACCTGTCGCTCTTTGTGCAGGTGGACGGAAAACCGGCTATCTCCACCAATCCACCCACTTCTAATGGGGTCTGGGATTTTCGTACGTTGGAATATGGCAACTGGGAATGGAAAGTGGTTACCGATCGAGCGAACAGTGGCGATATCGCCACCTTCAATTTGACCAAGGGTATTCATAAAATTACCGTTACCCAGCGAGTGGCCACCGGTGTAAAGCTCGATAAGATTTTACTGTCAAATAATATGAGCTATATTCCATCGGGTCTGGAGAATGTACCTCAGTATGTCACCAATACGTTGGGCCAGGCTCGTGCTCAATATACTCTCGGCACAGTCGCCGGAGTGAATAAAGTCGAGGCCATGGTTCCCGGCTATACGCTCACTGGCGCTCCAGTGGTTTTTACTATCAATGGCAATGCGGACGTACCGGTCAGTATGGTGGCCTCAACAGCTACCACGCAGAGCGGGGTTGGTGGCCAGAAATTAGCGCAACCATTCGAAGTTGCCTTAAAAGATAAGTACAACAATCCGGCAGGAAATTATGAGATTACTTTCACAGTTACCGAGGGCGATGGTTTTCTGTTGAACGGCCAGACTGTGCACAAAGTGAACTCGGATCCGACCAGCGGTAAGGCACAGACCTATTTGACATTGGGAACGGAAAGTGCCAATAATAAAGTGGTTGCCAGCTATTCCACGCTACCAACGGTAACATTTACAGCGACCGCCACTTCCGGCGTGGCCAAGGCCATGAATTATGACAGCGGCAATTCGCAAAGCGCACCGGTTGGCACTACATTGCCCAACCCGTTAAAAGTGAAGGTGGTCGATGCGGCGGGTAATGCGGTCGTCAATCACAATGTGACGTTTCAGATTACGGCTGGGAATGGGAGTTTGGTTTCGGCTACAAGCGGTTATGGTTCGGAAAGCTTAATCGATCCGACCGAATCCCCGGCCGTGATGAACAACGTGCCTTCTATGACTGTTTTGACCAATGCCAGTGGTATTGCGGCCGTAAAATTGGTGGTGGGCACCCAGGCGGGAATCAACACGGTGGAAGCTCGGAGTAACACTGGCGGCGCGCCATTGCCAGCAATTGTTTTCAATGCCGAAGGCGTTGCCGATAAGCCGGACACCCTCATCGAAGTGAGCGGCAACAATCAAACCGGTGCTGCGGGCATGAAGCTGGGCAATCCGTTTGTGGTGCAGGTGGCGGATAGATACAAGAATGCGGTCAGCGGTCATAAAGTGCAATTTTCAGTCTCGGCTGGCGATGGATTTTTGGATGGCACGACCGATCGCTCCAAAGCTGTGCTCACCGATTTGCAGGGCAAAGCACAGGTGTACCTCACATTGGGTACGGTTTCTGGAATCGCGAACAAAGTGACCGCAGAGTCCTATATCGGTGAAGAGCTATTCAAAAATCCTGGCTTCGAGGTGCTGGGCACTGGCGGTGATGATGTGTTTGCAGAATGGACCGAAGAAAAGCATGGCGCATCGACGGTGAGTGACGAAACCTCCCAGAAGCACAGCGGCTCCCATGCCTGCAAGATCAATGTAGTCGAGGGCACCGATTATCATACCACGATTATTCAGGACGTTACCCTAAATGTCAATCAGGAGTATCAGTTATCCTGGTGGGGTAAAATTGTCGGAGCTACCCAAATCGCCTATTTCATCAAGAATACCGAAACCAAGCGTTGGTGGAATGGTACGACCAAACAATGGGTGGCCGAATATACTGCCAATAAAGTGACCATGACCGCGGATTATGCCAAGTACAACGTGACCTTCCAGCGAGAGAATGTCGGCACCGCCTATCAGATTCACATTCGACCGATTGTCAATGCCAATCATACCATTTATCTGGATGATTTTTCATTGTCCATCAACAGTGGAACTGGCGGGCCGGTAAAACTGGGTGGCTCACCGATTGTTTTCAGCGCCATGGCGGGCACGGTGACCACCATTCAAGCCAAAAGCGCATTGACGCACAATGGTTCCGCTGGCTGGCCATTAGATGATTCGCTGCAGGTGTACATCAAAGATAATTATGGCAATCCTGTCGGTGGCTATCCGGTAACCTTCTCCTCTACCGAAGGTGATAATCCGGGGACATTCAATGGCTACAAGCTCAAAGAAATTCAGGTAAACACAGACGGAAAAGGGATTGCGCGAGTCGCCTTTATTTGTGGAACTAAACCCGGCGTCGCTTCGCGGGCGAAGGCTATTGCTACCGGACTCACCGGATCACCGGTTACCTTTACTGCTAATGTGGCCGATCTGGTAGAAATGCAATATGTGGATGGCAATAATCAAACCGGCAAAGTCGGGTCGGCGTTAGCCAAGCCTTTCAAAGTAAAAGTGATCGATCAGCGCGGCAAGGCTATTCCCAATAACGACTTTACGTTTCAGGTCGTCAAAGGCGGCGGCAATTTAGCAGGAAGCCAATCTGTGACCGTGAAATCCGATACCCTGGAAAAAGTGGCCGCTGTGACACTGACACTGGGTCCTGCACCAGGCGATACTAACAATGCTGTCGAGGCGAGTACATTTTATAAAGGAAAGGCGTTGAAGGGATCACCGTATCGATTCCGAGCATCAGCCTCGATTGGTGAAGTCAATGAATTGGTGCTGGTCAGCGGTAATTATCAACGCACTGTAGTTGGTAGTCCGCTGGATCCTTTTGTCGTGAAGGTGGTGGATGCTTTTGGCAACCCCTACGCCGATCATCCCGTAACATTCACAGTCAAGACCGGCGGTGGGTATCTGGATAACAATGCCGCACTCAAGAACGTGACCAAAAAGACGGATGCTTCCGGCAAAGCGCAGGTGATCCTGACAGTTGGCAATGTTTCGGGCGAAAATAACAATTCGGTTGAGGTGGTCTCATACAAGCCAGGAACTCAAACGCATCTGGTTAACTCACCGATGACATTTTTCGCTTCAGCCACGGCGAATAAAGCCTATAACCTGGTGCTGGTTAGCGGCAATAACCAACCACGCAGTCCCGTGCGTCAGGCACTTTCCCAACCGTTTGTGGTGAAAGTGACCGACAAAGATAACAATCCAGTCCCCGGCCATCCGGTGCAATGGCAGGTCGTTCAAGGCAACGGCACTTTCGATGGTTTGACGGATTCGATCAAAACCGTGAATACCAATGATAATGGGCTAGCCCAGGTCTTCTACTATCCTGGACCCATTGCTGGTTTGCAAAATGTTGTTCGGGCCCGCTCCTGGAACCAGGTGGAATTAAACGGCTCGCCCAAGACATTCGTGGTGGATACCAAAGCTGGCGCAGTGAGCGCCACTCGCTCAGTGGTTTCTGCCACCAGTCCGGTACCAGCCGATGCCAATACCAAATCAACGATCACCGTTACCTTGATGGACGAGGCTGGCAACAAGATTCCAGAAAAGGTGCTGTCTATCCTTAGCGTTACGGGGAATGACAATCGGATTACCAACTTTCTCTACCCCACCGATGCTAATGGACAGGCGTTGGCCTATCTGGCCTCCAGCAAGGCTGAGGTGAAGGTGATTACCATTCGGGATGTGACCGATGGCATCAACCTGGTGGATACGGCGCAGGTGCGATTCACGCCATTGGAGCCGCATCATATTTCCTATGTGTCCGGGACCGATCAGAGCAGCAACTTTGGTACTGCCGTAAAAGACCCCATCGTTGCTCGTGTATATGACGTGAATGGCAATCCCATTTCCGACTATCCGGTGTATTTTGAGGCCTATGAGGGTGGCGGCTACATCTGGGAACACCGCTCGGGAAACAAGCCAATTTTCACTGATAAAAATGGGAATGCGTATGGTCACTGGATTTTAGGTCCGTCGGCTGAAGTCAATCGGGCACGCGCCGTGGCTGAGGGCTTGGCCGGCTCAGGGAGCGTGCGTTACATTGCTACCGGACATGCCGGCACCGCAGTGGCTATTCAAAAAATCGGTGTCGATGCGCAGATCGATACTGCCGGCTTGCCATTGGAAAAGCCTTTGACCGTGAAAGTCGTCGACAAGAATGGAGATCCGATCTTTGACTATCCGGTCAAGTTCAAAGTCACTTTTGGCGGCGGCAATTTCAGCGGCGAATCCGAAATGAGTGTTCGTACCAATCCGTTTGGTGAAGCCAGTCAGGTATTCACTCTGGGCCGAGCGGCCGGCGCCAATGTGGTGTCGGTCGAAGCGCCTGGTTTGACCGGCTCGCCCATTGGTTTCACTGCTCAGGGCGTGTCTGGCAAGGCAGCTAAGGTGGTGAAATGGGCTGGCGAAGGCAAGGCCGGTCCCGTGGGCGGACAGATCTCCGGCATTCAGGTAAAGGTGACCGATATTTTCGATAATGCGGTTGCCGGCTATGTGGTGAACTTTGCCGTGAATCAGGGGGCAGCAACCATTGTGGGGTCAGGTTCGGTGGCCTCTTCAGCCAACGGCATTGCTTCAGTGAGCGTCAATGTAGGGAATGCAGTGGGCTTGATTGAGCTCATGGTGGCTGCGCCTGGTTTGATCGGTGATGGCTTGAAAATCCGATTACAGGCAGTTGCTGCAACTGCTGTGGCGATGCAGATCTATTCTGGCAATGATCAGCAAGGGACGATTGAGCGAGAACTGGTATATCCGCTGTCGGTGGTAGTTTTGGATCAATACGGCAATGCCGCGGGTGGCCAGAACGTACCAGTATCGTTCGTTGTCACCCAAGGCAATGGCATTATGCTGGACGGCCCCACCGTTTATGCCAATGAAAAAGGCATTGCGTCGGCGAGATTTCAATTGGGAAATCTGACGGGTACCAGTTATAAAGTCTGGGCGATCAATAATGCCCTGAGCGGTTCGCCGCTAGAATTCAAGGCAACCGGCGTAACCAACAAATTTCCGCTGTTCGCCGCCATTCCGGGCGCCACGATTCGGGAAAATCAAAATCTCAGTTTCACGGTGAGTGCTACGGATGCTGATGGCGATCCGGTAAAATATGGCATTCGGAATTTGCCGGCTGGGGCGCTGTTTGATTCGTTGGGTACCAAGCAATTTAGCTGGACTCCCAACTACTTCCAGGCCGGCAAGTATGAAATCCATTTTATTGCGAAGGACAATAAGGGTGGTTTCGATGACGAACCGGTCATTATCAATGTTGAAAATGTCAATCGGATGCCGCAGATCACCTACTACGAGCCGGTTGCTCATGATCTCATCGGCCATAAAAATATCGGCGAGATGTTCCGCTTCGTGGTTCAGGTGGCCGATCCGGATAATGATGAGCTCACTTTCGAATGGTACGACCAGGGAGTGATGGTATCATCGAAGAATTATTATGATCTGTACGTGGCGAATGAGCGAGTGGGTAGCCATAATATTGTCGTCAAGATTTCGGATGGCTACGATACGATCCAGCGCGACTGGGCGCTCTATATCAAAACGCCGGTGGAGTTGGCCAGTTTCTCAGGCCGGCTGCTGGATCGGCAGCGAGTCGAGTTGGAATGGGAAACAACCACCGAAGTCGCTCATGCGGGATTCCATGTGCTGCGGCGATCCATGGCCGAGCGGTCATTTACGCGGCTGACCGACCAGTTGCTGCCGGCTAATGGCATGAAAAAATATCGCTTCGTGGATCGGAATGTCCAGGCAGGTGAGACGTATTATTATAAATTGGAAGATGTCTCGATCAACGGCGAGGCCACGCAGCACGAGCCAATCACCATTACAGTGGCGATGCCCGATAATTATCGGTTGTATCAAAATTATCCGAATCCATTTAATCCCAACACTCATATCGATTTCCAGCTTCCATCCCGGACGCGGGTGACCATCAATATCTATAATGTTCTGGGACAGGTGGTGAAGACGCTGGTCGATGAAGTTAAGGAAGCGGGCTATCACTCCATTGTGTGGAATGGGCTGGATAATTCGGGCATGGCCGTAGCCTCTGGCGTCTATTACTATCAAATGGTGGCCGGCTCTTATGTCGAAGTAAAGAAAATGGCCCTGGTACGATAATTGGATGCTGTAGCTGCGAATTTGGGCGTTCTGGCCCGAAGCGATGGCTTTATCTTAGATGACATGGTTCGGTTCTCTTTCCTCCGGTCTGTTTTCCCAAAAATGGGCCGGAGGATTTAATTTGATCTGGATTTTTTAGTGTCAGCGACGTCAAGCAGCAAACGATCGAGATCGAATGAACGCCGCTTTCTGAGTTCTGTTGTATTTTGGTTCATTCCGGACCCTATAGTCATCTGATTGGATGCGGGAATTGGGATCAAGCATTCTTTTCAATGGGTGCAAGAATTGCAGAGCAATTGTACTTTACGTCATGCCTTTCAAAAGACAGGCCAGGTTTATGCCCATTCAGAGAATGACAGTACCAAAAATGTAAAGGTTTTAAAATTTCCTCTTCGCGTCTTCGTGCCTTTGTGGCTAATATCCATGCATGTGTCAGCCAATGGTTTGAATAAAAATTTTGGGAAAGGCAAGAGTAATGAGCAACAATTCCATCAATTACAAACATGTTTTATTGGTCAACCCTGCTATTGATAAAGAGAAAAAGTACGGCAAATTGGTCAATATGCTGTTGACGCCCTCGGTGCCATTGAGCATCGTCTTTTTGGGGACTTTCCTGGAGCATCAGGGCTATCAGGTGCGACTGTTCGATGAGCAAATTGAATGGCTCAGTGCCGATCGTTTGCAGGAGGTGGTTAATGAATTTCACCCCGGCGTTATTGGATTTACTTGCACGACTCCCGGCATGGCGCGGGCGCATGAAATTGCCCGTGACATCAAACAGCTAAATCCCAATATCAAAGTGGTAATGGGCAATATCCATCCGACCGTATTGCCTGAAGAGACATTAAAAAATGACCATGTTGATCTGGTGGTACGCGGGGAAGGTGAGTTCACGTTTTTAGAATATTTGCGGTCGCTTGCCAATGGTGGTAATCTCGATAAAGTGGATGGTATTTCGTTTCGAGTGAATGGCGGCTATCAGCATAATAAAGATCGGGCGTATGAGAAAGATCTGGACGTATTCCCGCCGGTCAATTGGAATTTGCTCACCGATACCAAAGGCAATTACAGCATTGAGTGGATTTTAACTTCTCGCGGCTGTCCCTACAAATGTGTCTTTTGTTCGGCGCGGAGCGTCTCTGGTTTTCGTTATCGTTTCAATAGCCCACAACGAGCTATCCATGAGGTAGATGTGGTGGTTCAGAAATATGGTAAGAAATTTTTCAGCTTTGCGGATGACAATTTTGTGGTTAAAAAAGATCGGGCACGGGAAATCTGCCGCCTTTTAATCGAGCGCGGCTACCATAAACACGTTAAATGGCTCTGCCAGACGCGCGCCGATGCGGTCGATAAGCCGCTGCTGGAATTGATGCGAGAAGCAGGTTGCGAATATATCAGTTTTGGAATTGAAACGGGTACGCAGCGGTTGTTGGACCTGATCGGCAAAAGTCTGAAGATTGAAACCGTTGAAAAAGCCGTAACCATGGCCCATGAAGTCGGTATAAAAACCCGCGGTTCGTTCATGCTTGGCTTGCCCACCGAAACCCGGGAGGATTCCCTGGCTACTATTAATTTTGCGCTGAAGCTGCCGCTGGATATTGCCAAATTCAACCTGGCGGTGCCTTATCCTGGTACCGAATTGCTCAACATGGCCATAGCCGAAGGCCTGCGGGTGACTGGTGATTGGTCCAATATCAACACTGCGGCCGGTTTGAGCAACACCGAAGCGTTTTATATCCCGAAAGGGCGGACCATGGAGGAACTGGCCAAATTGCAGAAAATGGCCCACACTAAATTCTATTTGCGGCCACGGCAGATCTGGAGGATTCTGAAGCGCGAAAATATCGATTTTAACCTTCCTGAAATCAAATCGCCGCGACAGTTTTTCCAATTGATCGGTGCGATCATTGAGTTCCTGATTCAGACCATCAGAAAATAGTTGCCAGCAAGTCGATGGCGGTGACTTGGTCCCCCGAAATGGTTTCTAGCTGGTGATAGATGTCTTGTCTTTGATTGCAGTTATGATCTACGCACGCGGAGCGAAATTTGTGGGTAGATCTTGCGCAGCAGTCTTGTGCTGATGGTATTTTAAGAGCAAAAATGACCAGATGCTTACAGAAAGATGTACAAGAGGAATGGTATGCAATATGGTAGATGGGCGATGGCTATCCTGTTTCTCCTGCTCATTGGATTGACGAGTGGCGGCGCTCAAAATAATCAGCCAGCGACTGGAGGAACCCTGGTGCCTTCGGCG
>JAPDQM010000081.1:0-17456 GCA_034505795.1 Candidatus Zhuqueibacterota bacterium | reverse complement strand
CTGACCTTTGTGAATCCAGCGGACTATGATAAATTCAGTCAAAATGATCGGCTGCGCATTCAAAATGTCATCGCTTCGCTGCGATCGAACCAGCCACTGGTCGTTGAAAACCTGACCAAGAATTTGAAAATCCCGGTGACCTACGATTTATCTGAGCGCGCCAAAGAAATCATTATTGCTGGCGGACTATTGAATTATACGCGGGAACAGCAGTAATCTCGGTAAGCTGCGTCAACTGGCAGTTTCTCCCTATTTTTGTCAAGAGTTCGCAGTTATTTTGCTTGACTTATGGTGAAATTATTGCTATATTAGCTCGCTCAATGGAAACGCAACTAATCATAGTGCTGCACCTTAAAACAGGGATTTTTTAATGCAGCAGGAGTAATCTATGGCCTATGAAATAGTCCAGGAGTTATGCACTGGTTGCGGCCGTTGCCCGCCAGTTTGTCCGGTGGGTGCCATCAGCGAGGGAACGCTTTATTTCACTATCGATCCCAATCTTTGCTGTGATTGCATTGGGTACTATCGCCAGGCGAATTGTATTGTTCACTGTCCGGTGCAGGGCGCCATTCGTCGGATCGAAAGCTGATTCCCAAGAACGACCATGGCTGGACGTACCTTCGGTTAGGCAATGGGCGCGCCACCCAGCAAGCTCGACGGCAATTTTGCCCGCTTTGCCAATCAGCACCTAATTTTATTGGCATCAGGGATCATCATTTTCCTCGTTCTGGAAATGCATGATCCCTGCAGCATGGAGGATGCGCAGCCGCCAGTGGGCGGGGGCGATTCTGACAACAATGCAGGGCATTCCAATCAGCACCGCAGCTCAGATGAGTGTCAACCGAAGGTGGCGATGCTATTTGCCAGGGCTGGAAGCGATTGTCCGTTCTGCCAATGGTGGAGTAAATTGAGAGTTATTTTTCTATTTAAATAAAGGATTGCAGCTAAGGGAATGAAACAGGTTATTTTGGCAATCTATATGGCACTTGCGGCCAGCCTTCAGGGCGCTATTGCTATCATGCCGCTACAAGAAATTCGACCGGGGATGAAGGGTTATGGGTTGACGGTTTTTGAAGGCGATCAAATCGAAAAATTCGATATCGAAATAATTGATGTCGTGCACAACTTTCAGCCCCAACGAGACGTGATCGTGATCAAGCTACTGGGCGAGCGAATCAATCACACCGGCGTGGTCGCAGGCATGAGCGGTAGCCCGATCTATATCGACGGTAAATTGATTGGAGCATTAGCCTATCGGATGGGCAGTTTCATGAAAGACGCCATTGCAGGCGTTACCCCCATCGGTGAGATGCTGGAAATTTTTAATAAAGAAGCAGTGCGTTCACAGGAGATCCAAGCCGCCAGCCAGGCTCTCCCGTCTTATGTCGAAGCGTATGAAACCCATCAGGGGCTTCAAAAATTCGATTTGCGGCAGTTGCTTAAATTGCCGCAGCAATCCGAAACTGCCATGTTCATCCCCATCGAGACACCGTTGGTGGTCACGGGCGTGTCCATGACCACAGCCGGAACATTGGCCGATCTGCTTCATCTTAGCCATTTGAAAGTGATTTCAGGCGGCAAAGTGGAGCTGACGACCTCGGAAACCATTGCCGGACTCCAACCCGGCTCAGCCGTGGCCGGAACGCTCATCAGCGGCGATGTCGATATCAGTGCAGTGGGAACTGTCACTTATCTGGAAGGCGACAAAGTTCTGGCATTCGGTCACCCCTTTTTCAATAATGGGCCGGTTAATATGCCCATGTCCCAGGCAAAAGTTATTACTACTCTTTCCAGTCTTAATGCATCCAATAAATTCGCTGTCGCCACGAACCTCATTGGGAATATTCGACAGGATCGTTCCTCGGGCATTATGGGACTTATTGGAGAGACACCTCCTCTCCTACCGGTACACGTCCGGATCACTTCGCCGCTGGCGTCCGAAAAGCAATTCCATTTCTCCGTAGCGAATGACCGCACCACTTATGGCGTCATGCCAGTTTTCCTCTGGATGACGATCATCAACGCCCTGGAATCGGCGCGACTGGGCAACGGGGATTATGGATTGTCCCTGAACGGCCGCATCGATCTGGAAAATAGCGCTGATGTGACATTGAAAGATTTTTACTCTGGCGGTGGCCAGGGATTTTTTGACGGTTCCGGGCTGGATGCATCGGAGGCGGCTTACGATATTGTGATGACGTTGAGTGCGCTGTTGCTGAATCGGTTTGAAAATCCCAGGGTGAACAAGCTGGAACTGTCATTTCATGCCCAACCCGGCCAGCATGTGGCCGAAATCGAACAGATCTATTTCGACAAGACTGAGGTTCGAGGCGGCGATAGCCTGCAAGTCCTGATCTTCCTGCGACCGTATCATGGCAAAATCATGGAAATCAAACAGACGATCAAAATTCCGACGGGATTAGCCGCAGATCGTTGCACCATCGCTATTGGTGGCCGCGATGAGATCACCAATTGGGAATTGCAGGCCGGTATTGGTCGCTTTTCTCCCTCAAACTTCGGCGAGTTGGTGGCGGTTCTCAATCAGCGACGTCAAAAAACCCAAATCATCATTCAATTAAAAATCGCCGATCAGGGGGTGACGCTCCATGGACGACAATACCCAACATTGCCGCCGTCTGTCTATCAAACGTTGCGGAATCCCAAAACACAAAATCTGTATCAAACCGTCACTGAGAAGATCGTCCAGGAATGGCGTTTACCTATGGCCGTGGATGTCAAAGGTGGGAGGAAATTCGACCTTCGCCTAAAACGTGATTGAGTGAATTTTCAGCAGGAGCACTGCATGCAAAAATATTTTCTTTTCGTCTGGTTGGTGGTTATCTCGGAAATCAGCCTCGGCTCGATTACTGAAACGAAAAACTATACCAAACAAAAAGATCTGATTAATGGTCGGATAGAAGGGATTGCCATCAGTGCCGATGGCGAACTGTCATTAAGTCCCCGCATCGATCCATTTTTTGATAGTGGCCGTCCCTTCATCTGGGATTTGGTCGCCGATAAAACGGGCAATCTGTTCATCGCCACTGGCGACCGCGCGAAGGTCTATCGAATCGACGCGACGGGCAAAGCGACACTGATCGGACAATGGGACGATGCCGAGGTCTACGCACTGGCCATCGATAATAACGATCGATTTTATGCCGCTATCTCCCCCGGTGGCAAAGTGTATCGTTTTGAAAAAAATGAACCCCATTTGTTCGCTGAGTTGCCTGTAAAATATATCTGGGATATGCTATTCGACCGACAAAATCGCTGCTACATTGCTACTGGTGATAGCGGCACCATCTATCAGGTCGAACCCGGCGGAGACATATCAACCTATTATCAATCCAGTGAAATCCACATCCGCTGTTTGGCCTGGGATCGCCAACAGCTTCTGCTGGCTGGCACTCACAAAAACGGCTATCTACTTCGTTTCAACTCCCGTCGAGAACCATTTGTGCTCTATGATTCCGATTTTGAGGAAATTCATCAAATCGTCGTTGCGAATGATGGGACAATTTACGCTTCCACCCTGGGCGCGGCCGAAACCAAGCCAGCCGGTACGCGGGAAGAGAAGAAAAGCGGATCGAGTCTCGCAAGTATCGAAATTATCGATACCCCAGCCTCGACCAGTGATGGTCAAAAATCATCTGCCAGTGGAATTATCAGAATCACGCCAGATGGTGTGATCAAAGATATCTGGAAGATGGAAACGGATCAAGTGCAAGCTATTTATCTGGCTACAGATCAAACGCTGCTGGTGGGCACGGGCAACAATGGTCGCCTCTATCAAGTGACAGCACTTGAGGAGAAAAATTTTCTCCACAAATTTGAAGATTCCCAGGTTATGGTCTTTGCTCAGGATCGTTCGAGTAACATCTGGTTAGCCACGTCTAATCTGGGGAAAATATATGCCATGAAGCCCTCGCTGGTTAAGAAGGGAAGCTATGAATCAGAAGTGATTGATGCCAAAACCCAATCCTATTGGGGGATGCTTAAATGGGAGCGGGAAACACCCGCCGCCGGTCGGATTCGGTTTTTTGCCCGCAGCGGCAACACGCAGCAGCCCAATAGCACTTGGACTCAGTGGGTTGCCCTGAAAGATCAGAGCCTGCAAGCTGCCATTAGCAGCCCTGCTGCTCGTTTTCTCCAATGGAAGGTGGAACTCAGCAGCGATCAGACCAATGCCACTCCCAGGTTGAGACAGGTCAGTTTTTCCTATCAGCAACAAAATTTGCCTCCGGAAATTTCATCGATTACCATATCGGCGGCCGAAAGCAAGACCAAAGCCCAAGCAACACAATTTGCCGAACCGTCCATCACTATTTTGCCTGATGATGACCTGGAAAGTCGACTGCAAAAGGAATCGCCCGTCACAGGAATGCGTCAGCCCCAGCGAGACGGCTATCGTGAAGTGAAGTGGCAGGCCTGGGATCCCAATAAGGATCAATTGCTTTATCACTTATACTTTCAGCCTGAACGTGGTACGCAGTGGTTGCTGCTGAAAAGCGACCTTAACCGATCGAGTTATTCCTGGAACAGCCATCAAATGCCAGATGGTTCCTATCGACTCAAAGTGATTGCCAGCGACGAAAAATCCAATCCGATCAACATTGCCCGGAGTGTGGAAAAAATAAGTGACTGGTTCATCATCGATAACACGGCTCCTCGAATCGAACATGCTCAAATAACCCGAGCGGCTGGCGACAGCCTGCAGATTTCGTTCCAGGTGAACGACGATTTGAGCCCCATCAAGCAGGTAGAGTTTTCTTACGATATGGAGAAGTGGTACTGGGTTTTGCCCCAGGATCTGGTGTGTGATTCCAGGCAGGAATCCTTTCAATTTAAAATCAAGATTCCGGTCCACGCTGTTCAATTCATTGCCATCAAAGCATCCGACAATGCCGAGAATGCTGGTTATCGCTACCTTTGGATGAAGGAGTGACATGATCTCGAACATCGAATTGCAAAAAATCAATGACCTTATCTCTTCTCATCGAAAGTTTATTTTAACGACTCACATCAATCCCGATGGCGATGCCATTGGCTCTGAAATGGCGATGGCGGATTATTTGCGTCATCTGGGCAAATCCGTCACCATCATCAACAACACCCCAACGCCAAACAACTATCACTTTCTGGATGAAAACGAGGAAATCCTGGTTTACGATCCGGATCATCACTATGGATTGGCTGCGGCAGCAGATGCTTATATCATTCTCGACATCAGCGATTGGGAGCGTCTCCGCAAAATCGGTCAGATCATAAAGGCATCCAGTGCCCCCAAGCTCTGCATCGATCATCATCATATCAATTATCAGTTCGTGGATGTCGACATCATTCATGAAGAGGCGTCGTCCACCGGAGAAATCGTTTTCGATTTTCTAAATAAAAATCATTATCCATTGAATCCAGTGACCGCACGAGCGTTGTACACCTGTATTCTCACGGACACCGGTTCGTTTCGGTTTTCCAATACCAGTGCCAGAACTCATACCATGGCCGCGCAGCTCTTAACCGCCGGCATCAATGCGCGTGAGATCTATAGCCTGGTCTATGAGAATAACTCTCCAGGCAAAATGAAGCTGATGGGGGAGGCATTGCGCAACCTGCACTTCGAGCATGAAGGTCAATTGGCCTGGTTCGTACTTACCCAGGAGATGTTTCGAGCCTGCCAGACCACGCATTGGGATACGGAGGGATTTGCTGAATTGCCTCGCTCGATCGAGGGCGTGGAAGTGAGCCTCATGTTCACAGAACTGGATGATACTAAAGTAAAAGTGAGCTTGCGCTCTAAAGGAAATCTTGTGATCAACCATGTGGCGGAAAAATTGGGTGGTGGGGGCCATCAATTTGCCGCCGGCGCTCTGGTCAACAGGCATCTGGTCGAGACCATTCCCATGGTGCTGGCTGAAATAGACCAACTGGTTTTTGTCGACCACACGAAGAAAACAATCGAACCGGCCGTATTCCAGCCAACAGAAAAGAGCGCCCGAATGTAGCATCCGGCACATCCATTCAATAGCGTGCTTTTTGTGCGTCGGAGACTTCGAATTCATTAATTCAAAATCTAGCGTCTTCAAACGATGATTTATGCCGTGTTCCTTGCCTTATTCAGCCGTTGTCCCGCGACGATGGTCTGCGTCGCCAATCTTATACCCACCAATCCCCGACCATGTCCCCAGAGAGCATCTTGCAGATGAGACAGTCACAAATTTGTGATTCCCGAACCGATAGCCGCTGATTCATCGCCGGCCGGAATGATCGCCAGTATCAGCTAAATTTTAATGTTATGGATAGCAGCATCCGAGTGCCTGGCCCCTGGCCCGTTTTTTGAATTTATTAAAAAAAGGCAATATCGATTTTTTTCTTGCTTTTCAGAATTAATTCAGTTATTTTTTCCCCTTTAATATTCATAATATCTCATGATTATATTTTGCCATCAAAATAATATTAAACAAATTTGTTACTTACCTAATAACGAACTGGATTTGCAAGATAGCTATTGATATTGTTCTTCCGGAAGATGGATCGAGCTTGATATGGAGTGGGATTCCGAGAACCTGTTTCGAACATTGCTGTCTGAAATCATCCATGAGATACAGAAAACCGTTGCCTTTAATGTCGCGGCGTTAGCAATCAATCCGCCAGGGTCGTCGGCACTCCAGGTAGCGATCAGCACCACCACAGGAAAACGCGACCACTTTTTGGCGCGAACGTTTCCAGATGCTTACTACCATGATTTCAAATTGATTAAAGGATTTCTCTATATTGAGCGTCGGTCATTAACAGAACAAAATGCGCTTTCGCTGGAGCTGCTTTCTAATGAATGGCACACATTTCGAATTCGATCCCATTTGATCCTGACTATTGCGCATAAAAAGTTGGGCGTCGGAGCGCTATTAATTGGCAGCTATCGTCGCGAATTGATCGCTCACACCAACAGCATCACTGAGGCGCAACTCAATGCAATCATTGACCTGGCAATATTCAGGCTATTTCATGACCAGCAGTTGGAAGAAAAATATAACATGGAAGATAACCTATTCAAAAGCATCTTTGAAAAATCGCCGTTGCCCACACTGATTTTCAAGCGGGATGGGTCGATTTTATTGACGAATGAAGCTCTGCAACAGCTTTACGGTCGGCCTATTTCGCCAGCCACACATCACATTAATCTGGAAGACCTATTTCACTGGCCCCAGCGAAAACAGATCACTAACCAGTACCGCCATCTGGATCCGCAAGACCGGTTTTCCATTGAAACGATTTTGATCAGCTACAACAATGACAAACAGCCCGTTCAGTTGACGATAAATCCGCTCAATGGCACAGACATACTGCTGGCAACCATTGTCCAATGTCCGCAGCCAAGCGTTGGGCAGGAAAATTTGGTTCAAATAGAGCAGCGCCAATTATTAGTGAATGAGATCAATCTGTTGATCCATGCCAATCTGAACAAAGAACAACTTATCAATTGTCTGTTCAATCAGATCCGAAGAATTTTTCCGTATGAAGCGGCAGCGATTATTCTCTGCGATAACGAGGAGCGAGAGCTATCCATCTATTACTCTCAAGAACCGACTGAAGTCGAAACCAGCAAAGGACTGCGCGCACTTTATTCTGCTTGCCAGAAATTTCTATTCTCAGGAAATCGAATCGAGCAAAATGCCGAAGCGATTGCTAACATTTGTGAGCTGATTGGTTTGCAGCTTAATTTGAACTATGAAACTCAATTGATTATTCGGTTCAAAGCTGACGAAGAGCCGTTGGGTGCCATGCTCCTTTTTCATTCGGAGGCTAATATGGCGACCAAAGAGCGGCTCGAAATCCTGCAACAAGTTGGCGGAGCTGCGTCTAATGCCTATGCCAAAGTTCGGCTGATCGAAAAGTACCAGCAATCGTTGACCAACTACTCTCTGGTAGCGCGGGTCAATGAATCGCTTAATAGCACGCTAAATTTGCAGTCGGTGCTGCAGCACATTGTAGAGTCAATACAACAGATCATGCAGGCCAGGATCTGTACCATTCGCATTCTTGACGAAAAGATCAGTCCATCACCGGACGAGCTGTTTGACCATTTCACGCCGCAAATTAAACAGGTGATAGCCGAGCAAAAACCGCTGCTGATTGAAAATCTCGACTATAATAATTTGAACTTTTTCCGGAACAAGACGAACATCCAGCAGCTTGGTTTGCGGTCGCTAATCGTTTACCCCATTGTAGGCGATGGCAAAACTGTGGCGCTCCTATCGGTTTTCTTTGATCGCAGTCATTCATTCCGGGAACATGAATTGGAATTGCTGTCGATGTTGTCGCATCAGGCAGCCATTGCGATTAATAATGCGCGGTTATATCAGGAAATCGAGTACAGCAAAAGCTATCTGGATAGCATCCTCGGAAGCTCGGCAGATATGGTTGTCGCCACAATGCTGGATGGCACCACCAGTTTTTTCAGCCAGAGCGCGCAAAAGCTAACCGGTTTTACAGCCGACGATGTTCTGGAGCAGCCGTTATTCGAGCGATTGGTTAAAAATGGCCAGGCAGTGTTCTCCGGGCTGAAACAAATCCTATTATCCTCTGAATTTCCGTATGTCTGTGAGTTCGAAATCATAAATAAACAACATGAATCAATTCCCATTGCCTGGTCGTTCTCCCTGCTGACGAGCCAGCAGCATGAAATCCTGGGGATTTTGGGGATCGGGCGAGATGTTTCGAAATATAAACGCATTGATAGCGAAATCAAAAAACAGAGTGAAGCATTGAAGCGACTGGTTACCTCGATTTCCCAAAGTTTGGCCACGCCCATCAACACCACGCTGGGTTTGGTTGAAGTGCTCGTCGCAGAATACGCACACGCCCTCCCTGGCAATGGATGTGATCTCGTCACGCAAATTCAAAGTAATCTGAAAATCATGGGCGAGATGGTGGGAGAACTCATTAAGCATTCGGAAGGTGAAACAAAGCCATTGGCACCAACGAGCCGAACGCTGGAAATATCGGTTTATCAATAATCTGAAATCAATAATTATTTAAGCGAGAAGAAAGGACTGTGGCCAAGCTTATCCAAAAATTGAATCCCTTGCAGGTATTAAACCGTTTGATGGACACCATCCAATCGACGGATAGCATCATCGAAATTTTTGCTGAAGCTGATCAGTTGATTCGGCAAATGATTCGATGTGACCAGATTTATTTTTTGCTCAACAATGACAAAGCCAGGCATTTCTATGTCAATCATGCATTGAATTTTGGTGACCGGGAGTCAGCCCAAGACATTGTCATCCCCTATAACAGCACCAGCTTGACCGAAATTCTGCAATCGTGTCGATCTATCCGGCGGCATGACCTTTCTGGCCGCGGCCAATTAACTCCTGGCGATCTCAAATTGCTGCCGCCCGGAACCCAATCGGATCTTTCAGTACCGATTATCAACAAGCACGAGGTGCTGGCGATCATGAACCTGAGCAGTCACCAGCCGCATTTTTTCACCAAAGCCCAACAGCTCTTTGCCGAGCAGGTTGCCTTGCTATTAGGCTTTGCCATGGCGCGCTCCCACTTGCTGGAAAAATTAACCGTTGCCCAAACGGAACTGTTCGAATGTGAAAACAAGCTGGCCTGCATCACACGCCACATGCATGAGGCCCTGGTCATTATTCGGCCCGATTATGACCTCATCTATGACGTCAATCCAGCTTTTGAACGCCTGAGCGGTTACTCGGCTGCCGAATTGCAAACCATGAGGCTGTCAGCATTACATCCTCAATACGCAGATTTGGTCCGGCCACAATTCAACATTGATGCGACCAATGGCCACCACCTCAATGAAATAAAATTGACCTTAACACCAAAGAACGGGGAGGCTATTCTGGTTTCCTTGCATCTGGCTAAACCGAGTTCTCCCGATCAGCGCTTCTTATATTTGTTTTATCAGGAAATCACCGCCTCGACACCTACCGCAACCGCGGAAGAGCATACAATAACCCTGGCGTCTGAGATGGAACAGCCTCCATCAGAAGTGGACATTAGCGAAAATGAATTTTCACCGGCGGTGAATATCTGGAAGGAGATCGATGCGATCGTGACCTCATCAGACGGCCTGATCGATAAAATTCGATCAGTGCTGGTCACGGCTCGCCATTTGTTACCATTTGACTACTTGCAATTCGATCTATTCGATGCGAGCGGAGAAAATATCCGCCGTTTTAGCCTGATCTCCCAGCGCTGTCGCCTCCTGGATTCAAAGCAATCGTGGCAGGCGCTGCCAGAATCAGATCTTTTTTGGAGCGGCATTGAGGAAAAGCCGTTGGCACAGGTCATCCACGAGTCCGCCAGAGCCATCGAAAAAGAGATCCGATCGAGCATCCCGTTGCCATTGCTGGTTCATGACCAATATTCTGGCATGTTGGTGGTGGGCAGCCTGGAAGCTGGCTGCTATCTTCCAGCGGATATCCAATTCGCCGAGCAAATCGCCCATAAAATTTCATGCCTGATTGAAAGTGAACAAGTCAACCAAAATTCGCCCCCGGGCGTAGCGATTTTCGATCCGCCCGTAGATGTCCTGAGTCAGATCGCCAGCAGCTTATCACTGGAGCAGGTGCTTCAACATATTGTTCATGCCGCTGCCAGCGCCTGGCATGCCAGCCTGGCCACAATCCGATTGCTGGAGGAGGGCGAGCCCTCCCCAGGAGCGATCTTCAGTCGACCGGATGTGGAGCAAAAGCTGGTAGGTCAATTCGAAAAACACATCGTGCTGCCACAGTTGCTTATCACCGACGCTCCTATGGTGACCGCACCAATTGGAAATGGAACTGTTACTCGGGAGGCGCTTGCTCTTCTCGATGCGACGCCGCTCAGATCGTATCTTGCTGTTCCAATAAGAGCGAAGCAGAGCGTGGTGGCAATTCTATCGATTTACTGGGAAAAACTGCATTCGTTGACGGTGAAGGAGATTCGATTTCTGGAGCTGCTATCGAAGCTTTCTGCATGTGCTATCAACAATGCTCAGATCCATGAGGCAGTTCTGCGGGACTGCGCCTCGGTTCAGCACCAGCAATTGGCGCTGCAAGAATTTGCAAACATGGCAACTGAGACCCTCGGTGGGACATTGACAAAAATGCAAGGCATTCATGCTGCATTATGTCAGGAATTTTTGCCAGAGATCAATCAAGAAGCATATCACTGCCTCCAACAGATTCAATGTCACGCAGCCACCGCGCAATGCGTGGTTCGGGCCTGGCACGAGTTTTCATCCCTGGTTCAGACCCCGATGTCATTTGAGGAAATAAATGTCGCCGAAATTATCAAACAGGCCATCCATGAACTGCGGCCCAAATTGGTCCAGCGCAACATTGACATCATCATCGAAGAGGTATTGCCATTGGTCAACGGTGATCGCGAGCGGTTGCGGCAGGTATTTTTCCATTTGATTGATATGGCCATTGGCCAGCTTAAGAATTGCACGGTTCAGCCCAAAATCGAAATCGGCCATCGGACGATTGATTCCGGGGATCAATTTTTCATTCGAAATAATGGGCCAGCAGCACATTACCTGCCCCGAAAAGGCCATTTTCAGCTTTTTGATTGTTTATGTCAGGACGAGCAGCTACCTGCCAATGGAACATTGGTGGATGTATTGATTGTGCAGCAGATCATAGAACAGCACCGCGGAGAAATGTGGTTCGACTCCGAAGCGGAATCAGGCAACGCATTATATTTTACTTTACCGCGTGATTGAAAGTGCGGCGGAGATACCAAAATATCAGTTTGTCGACACCATTTCGCGAGGAAAAGACGGCCATGAGGAAAGTTCAGACTTCATCAGATACCAACACCCTGATCCAGGAGAATTGCGCCCTACGACGGCAGCTAAAATCCAAAGAAAATTTGCTCAAAGAAAAAAACGAGGAGTTGCAGCGGTACTTATACACTGTTGCTCATGAGCTCAAAACGCCCATCGTATCGATTCGCGGCTATGCCATGATCTTGCAGGATTATTATCTTGGAACATTGAACCAGGACATCCGCAATTACCTGGAACGCATGGTTACCAACCTCGATCAGATGGAAGATCTGATTAAAAATCTGCTGGATTACACTCGTATCGATGTGAGTTTGGAGGAGTGCGAGCCGGTGGATATGACTGAGCTTTTTGGCGAGGCGCTGGATGAGTTGGATTTTGTGTACCAGCCCGATCAATATGAAATTATTGTTTCACCGAACCTGCCAACCGTGTTTTGCAAACGAAGTTTGATGTTACGGGTGTTGACAAATCTATTGAGCAATGCCATGAAATATTCTCGTGACACCCAGCAGCCGCGCATCGAATTTGGCTATGTGGCTGGTGAAATCTTTCATAAATTTTATTTGAAGGACAATGGCATAGGAATCGCCCATCAGGATCTTGACAAGATTTTCCAGATTTTTGGTCGTCTGGATAACAAAAAGAACACCAAAGGCACGGGTCTGGGACTGGTTATTTCGCGGCGGATCATCGAGAAACATGGTGGCGAGATGTGGGTGGAATCGGTAAAAGGCCGGGGCAGCACTTTCTATTTTACCTTGCCACGAGAGCAAGAAATCAGGCTGGCCAAAGGGTCGGACAAGGATGTATAAAAAATTAACTCTTTCCAACATCGAGAATTGTAGCCAATGAAAGCGCAAATTCCATAGTTCAGGCGCATGGTACCTCCTCTGCTTTGCCATAAGTTGGCACCAGATTCGGTACCATGCGCAGGGCATTCAGACTATCGAATCACTACCACTTTCTTCATCGCGAGAAATTTTCCCGCACGCATCTGACAGAGATATTCCCCGCTACCAACCAATTCATTGGCATCATCTCGACCATCCCAGATGATCTGATGAAATCCCGCAGTCTGATCTTTCGCCACCAGGGTTCGAATTTTACGACCCAATAGATTATAAATCTGAATGCTGACATACACATCTTGCGGAAGCTGATATTTGAACAAAGTCTCAGCATTGAAGGGGTTGGGATAGTTCTGAGCCAGGTCGAATGCTGCCGGCACCTCACCAGCCAGTTGGCCACCTTCCATTGACAGATCAACCTGATAGAGCTGACCGTTCAATGAAAATTCGCGAATTGCAAGGTCGCCCGAGCCCATTGCAGTAGCTGCTGTCGCTGGCTGGAAATACAAATTGATAATCGTGCCGCTGGGACGGATGGGTTGTGCCATAGCCAGGCCGAGTTTAATTGAACCATGCTGTTCTTGGTAAGCAAATAGTGGCTGTCCAGTTGCGACGGGCGATAATTCGGCAGCCAGAAATCGCAGGCGGCGCGGATCATAATTGCAAGTTAATCCGAGCGAAAACATATCGTCGGCTGCTTCAAGCTTAAGCGGCAGGACGAGCCGATCATCTCCCACCTGGACCAGGCTTCCGACCCTCAATTTAATCCGCTGATCGGCCTGAGCCAATAGCAACTGTCCTGCCACTGCCTGCCAGTTCCCTGAGACATCGCCATAAACGATTCCCACAAAGTCCTGGTTCGGTTTATCGGCATTTAGCGGCTCATAGCGAAGTGAATCAGGAGCGGTAGACCAATTCGAGTTATTGATTGGAAAACTCACTGGCACGAATTTCCAATCCTTGCCAATAGGCAACTCTTTGTCCAATCCGACATAATAGCGCAAAATCTTGGATGCATCCGAGGCGGTAACGGTGCCGTTACCGGTCACATCGCCCGCAATCATTTGGTACGGTGTAAGGCTCAGAGATCCCACCACGTACATGAGCACCAGCGCGGCATCATACGGACCAACGGCCTGCGCTGAGCCACCGGTTTTGATCGGTCGCAACGTATAATTGCCGTAGATGACATCCAGAAATTGAAACGCGCCATCATTGCCAGTCGTTTTGGTCATGCCATCGAGTTTCACTGTTACGGCAGGAATTGGTGTGCCCTTGCTGTAATATTTGACCAGGCCGGAGATGTCATACTTTCGAATCGCAGTAAACGAACCATCATGCGTAACGACATCTGGTTGCCCGTCGTTGAAAATGAAATCGGTGATTTTAATAGCAGTCTTCGCATTGTGAGCCACACTGGCTGGTACCTGGTAACGGAGATAGATCAGCTTTCCGGCACCAGCCAATGGCGCAGAACCAGCAATGGCGATCTTCATCGTCCCGCCGATGATATTAACCGTAGCTGCTCCCCAGGGCTGCGTAATCGTTCCGGTCGTCACCGCGCCCAGTGGCGTCAGGATCGTGGGATCGGTAACAACGGTCATGCCGAAGCTATAAATTGCTTTGCCAGTTACATCCGTTACCCGCAGTGGGATGTCGACAATTTTATCGCCATCTTCGGTTGTGTCTGGAGCAAAGACATGAATTTTTTCGAAATCGATAACCCAAATGTTGTAATTGCCGTCCCGATTCGATAGGAATGCTAACCTATTGCCCACCGGTGATACCGAGGGCGCCAGATCTGTCGAGTCACTAAAGGTGATTTGAGTGAGGCCAGTGCCATCGGCATTCATTTTATAAATGTCCCCCTTACCGCTCCGATTAGAAACAAAAAAGAACGACTTGCTATCCAGCGACCACACATTCTGAAGGGGATAATTGAGATATTCCATTTTGGGATGATTGGTCAACTGCTTTTTGTTGCTCCCATCGGCGTTCATGATCCAGATATCCCAATTCGTGTCGGTACCATCACAGTAAAGAATTTTGCTGGAATCTGGAGCAGCACTGAAATCAACTTCCCTGGGCAAATCATTTGGTGTCAGCTCCAGCACCCCGCTGCCGTTAAAATTGACCCGGTACAGCTTACAGGGGGTGTAATAATTCGCCCCGCGAGTGTAGAGAATCCTGGACTTTCCCAGCCAATTAACCCCCTGCACCAAACTGCTGTGACTTACAGTCAGCAAATTAGCCCCGTTGAGATCGCAGCGTTTTGCTTCCCACCAGCCGCCAGGAGCATCGCGAAAAAGCAACCAATTGCCGTCAGCACGCAGCACTGCTTCGCCATACCAATAGGGACCAATGATCTTGGTTTCATTAGTACCATCGGGGTTGATGCGTTTGAGCACCTGATTATAGGGTGAGACGCCACTTGTTCCCAACCCTTTGAATGTAATAACCCCACCTTTCCAATCTACATTGCCGGGATTCAACTGCAGATTTTCGGCTAACAGCAGTCGATTGGTTCCATCGAGATCGATACGATACAATTTGGCGGCATCAGCCACAAAGGCGACATAGGCAAACTGTTTGCCATCAGGTGACCATGCAAATCGGCCTACGCCGCCGGCCTCATGGGTCACTTGAAATGGCACCTGCGACAGAACCAGACTGTTGAAAAGCAGGATGACTGCAAGCCCCCCTAACCAGAGAATGAATTTTGGGCGCATAGCTTAGCCCTCCTTTAAAAGGTGAATAAATTATGGTGGATTAAATTGTTGGTGAAGTTTGCTGTCTTGGCTTTTAAAAGCGCATTCGCTATGCAATTCCAGTAGCAGTTGTATCCAGTAATATTTAAAAAATTAGACAGTGGCGTTGGTGGAAGAGAAACAATAATCCATAAACTTGATCAATCTGTTTATCATAATCGGCAACAAAATTTACTCAATTTTTGCTCAAAATGCAACCACTTTTTGGGTCTAAATAAAAATCTGTGAATTCCAGGCTCAGCGAGGTAACGCCAGCAAAGGACAGGAGTGACTCTTTCACTCTTAGAATTTTAGCACCAGGGGTTGACAGGAGTCGACGATGAGGCTTTCACAAATATGGATTCTTGGCATCAGAATAAAACGCTGCCCAACATAGGCCCAAAGGTTACCTGCAGATGCCAAAATTGGAAAGGGGCTTAAGCTCAGGAATTCATCGGTGGCCAGCAGAATATTAAGGAACGACTACCCGGGCGGAAAGGAGGAGTTAATCGCTTCCGATGTGAATGAACATCAAGCACGGAGAAAGTACTGGACCGCTTCTTCGATCTTTTGATAATCCACGGTCGTATTTTTGCAGGGTCCTTCGGGGCGCTGATTGGGGATACCGATCACGGGAATATGCTGCACATCGCGAATGCCCAGTAGCAAATCTCGTTCGCAGGCAACTCCGATGATGGCCGCCGGTCGGTGTTCGGCAATGACTTTCCGCGCCAATTCTCCGCCAGCTACGGTATAAATGAGGCATTGATATTTATTGGCGATAGAAATGATCTGCTTCTGAATGGGGCGCCGCAGACAACGCGGCAACAGGATCATGATTTTTCCGTTCGCGATCTGGCGCTGGCTGGCATGTATCAACGAATTGCTAACTTTAATAAACGAGTTGCCCATGCGATCGTATGAGACACCCAATTTCTTCCCTATCGCCATGATCAACGGAGTCAAAAAGGTGATAGAATAGGATGTATTGCGCACCTGGAATAGTAGGTTTCGTTGGAAAACAATAGACAGAATCGTCTGCAGGAAAATGATCAAAAAAATCGCAATGAGACCATAGGTAGAAATTTGAGCGACGAGCGTCAACGACGCACTAAGCTGCCGCAGCCTGGGCTCAATCAGGTACCACCCCAGCCAGATTACCAGCGCCATCAAACAAATGCTCAACAACGCCAGTCCCAGGAACAAACGTTTGCCGGTTTCGACATTGACGCTCTTCAAATCAAGCTTACCATCCCATTCGCTCCATTCATCACCCAGCTTGCGATCTATCTGTCGCTTGTTAGGTTCGGTTTCCATTTGCTTTTTTCAGTTAGCGAACAGTTAAATCGAAACAACTTCTTTGACTTCCGGGATTTCTTCTTTGATTGCGCGCTCAATCCCCATTTTGAGGGTCATTTGCGAAAAGGGGCAGCCGCCGCAAGCGCCGGTCAGTTGCACCTTGACCACCCCATTATCATCCACACTGATCAATTTCACATCGCCGCCATCCATATTCAACGACGGCCGGAGTTTATCGAGCACTGCTTTCACTCGTTCTTTCATAATTATCTTCCTTTATCGTTTGATTATTTGGTTCTCGAACCACGAAGCATTTCGCTGGACATTTGGCCACGGCATTGGATAGGTCGTCGGCCGTTATGTTTAAGATTTCAGGCAGATTGCCATTCATCTTTATTGAACCTGACGGTGTTGTCTTGGGATTGGCGCACAGGGTGCACGCCGTGCATCCCACCGAACAAACCTGTTTCACTGCTTTGCCTTTGTCCTGCGAAACGCAGCCAATGAATATTTTTTGACGAACCGGAATGAGTTTCATAATATTCCGCGGGCAGGCCTGAACACACATGCCACATGCGGTGCATTTTTCCTCTATCACGATAGGCAAGCCATCTTCGCCCATTCTCATGGCGTCAAAAGGACAGGATTCGACGCACGTACCATAGCCCAGACAGCCATAGATGCAGCCCTTGTCGCCGCCCATGATAATCTGGGCTGCCCGACAATTGGTAATACCCGAATAGTGATACCGTTTCG
>JAPDQM010000080.1:0-17763 GCA_034505795.1 Candidatus Zhuqueibacterota bacterium | reverse complement strand
CCAAAGTACTGGAATTAGCGATTGAAAAAATGGGCACCTCTATTGGCGACAAAATCTCTGATTATCGGTCAGTTTATAATGAACAAGGTGAATTTCAAAACATCCTGGCGGTTTATGGCCGTGAGGGAAAGCCCTGTTTAAAATGCGGTGCGCGTATTATCCGCATCAAACAAAAAAGTCGCAGCAGTTTTGTGTGCGAAAATTGCCAGAAATAATTCTGCTCAATCCTTCAGGTCGTTCACAAAGAAAATCGATTCTAATCATTTTCGCCGAATAGAATTGATTGCTTTGGAGAAGAACGCAAATCCATCCATCAACCTAGGCATCTATCTGGAGATTGGCATTGAATAACCCCAAGTCTTCGTAACAAATCTGGAGCAATGATATCAAACTGCCATGGCAAGCTGTTGCTCCCCGGGGAAAATCCGCAACTCTTTCCAGCGCTGCCGTACGCTCCGATCCGCATAATTGTGAAACCTCTGGCAAAATAATTTGGTTTAATAAGCGAGACAGCAAATCACTAGCTGGAGGCGATCAGTCGACCTATTTGCTACGGTTCATATATCAACTCACCCAAAATGTCGGTCACTTTGAAAGTGGGCTGACAGCAATCCGTTCATCTTAATCAGGAGGGCGAAGCCATGAACCGTAGATTAATTCTATTCCTCGTTGCAGTTATCTGCCTCACTGCCTGCGAAGAGAAAAAGTCTCCTTACATTCCAGACAGTTACTCGCTGCTTCCTCAATCAGATTTCAGTTTAATTGCCTTTAACTGGCATCTGGCATCGATACCAGCAGGCAAAAACCTGGCCACACGCGGCACCCTGACCTGGTTCAATCCTTACGATCAGGTATCGATACCTGAAATTTGGCCGTGGTATGAAATTACGCCAGAAGTGCCCCAACGAATTCATGTGCTGAATTTTTGCTTCGATCCAACCCAGGGCATTTCCAATCCCATTGCTTCGTGGCATGGCATCATGCTCCATCTATCCCAGGATTTCAAAAACCAATTGGCCGGCTTTCAAGCGGTCGAAGTGACCATCAAAGGCGATCAGGGACGAATTCATTTTGACATCGGCGAAATTTCCGAAGATGTGATTCCCAATGGCAAATTGGACAACGAAGATAAGGCAATTATGGGGATTCGCAACGCAAGGCTCGACCCCGGGGAAGACATCGGACTGGATGGAATGGCCGGAATCGATCCACAGGATTGGTGGGATTTGAATAATAACGGTATCCGCGAACCAGAAGAGCCCATCAGTTACGACGACTACGCTTATCAAATGGGCAGCAATGATTATCGCAAAATCAATGGTTCCGAGGGCAATGGGTATTTGCCAGATACAGAGGACTTGAATAGCAATAACCAGCTCGATAACCAAAACAATTATTTCGAATATTCCATCAATCTGGACAAAAGCAGTGCCGATACTGTCCTAATTCGGCCTTCGGTCCCCACCAATGGAAGCGGCGGCTGGCATACGTACCGCATTGATTTGGGCTCGCCCACCGCAATCATCGGCAATCCCAATCCCTGGAAGCTGGACTTTTTCAGGATCTGGGTGGATGGTATGCCTCGCTCAGGCGCCATTTCGATAGCAACCATCGATTTTAAATAGCCAGATAGTGAAAAGCCAGGCTACCTGTCCCCCAACTGTGATAGCCTGGCTGGTTATCTGTCTCCGGAGGCGACCGGGACCATCAATCCTTCTATTTCCCAAGTCGTTATTTCAATATGATGAGCTACTTCATATACAACATTTTGATTGCGGATACATATTTCGGCGTGATCAATTTGCCCAAATAAAGGCCTGAACTGAGCGGATTACCCGCATCATCCCGGCCGTTCCAGGTGACTTTATGCTGTCCGGGCGCTTGCAGGTCATCGACTAGCGTTCGCACCAACTGTCCAGCGGCATTGTAGATCAGCAGTTTTGTCGCTACCGCCCCCATTTCATCCTGGCCAATTTGATAGCTGATTGTTGTTTCCGGGTTAAAGGGGTTTGGGAAGCATTTTTCCAATTTAAAATCAGCCGGTGCCGCCAGCGTTATGGTCTTGGCTTCAGAAAACTGAAAGGAGCCATCGGTATCGATCTGCTTTAGACGATACGAAAACGTTCCCGTAGATATCGTGGCATCAGTATAGCTATATTTGTGAGGCGATGTCGTGGTGCCATGGCCGTTGACAAAAGCAATCCGCTCATAATGAGCGCTATTTTGCTGTCGTTCAATTTCAAAGCCCAGGTTATTCGTTTCGGATTCGGTCGTCCACTCCAGATGAACCTGTCCCTGTACCAATGAAATCTGAAAAGAAGCAAGCTCCACCGGCACCACCGGGTCCAGATGCAGATCGGGAGCAGGGTCGCTGCCATTGCTGGTCATGGTGACCTCCACGGCACCTGTTTCGCCGTTCACAATATTGGTCACCTCGGTTCGCAATACATCACCAACCGCCCATGGGGTTGGGAAATTGCCAACGGCAACATTCCAGTAGCCCGATGAGTAGCTGCAACCAAAGGATGACTGTGTAAGAACTTCTGCCGGTCGGCTGACAATATAGGAATTAAAGGTGATATTGCCGTTGGCGGGCACACTGCCGTTGGAATTAAAAATTTTTCCATACGCCGTGTGGGGTGTTCCCGCTAGTCCGTCACCCGTGCCCATTATCAACAGACTCAGCACCAGGATTAACCTCAAAAAATCACCAAATCGCATAGTAACCTCCAAAAATTTGATTGCAATTATTTAAATGTGGCAGAACGGACAGGATATTAGGGATGAATTTTCTTGCCACAGCCGATCCCCATTAGCAGTCAATTTGACTCATTTTTCATATCTCGATCGGATTGGGCTGCTGCTCAAAAGAGCTAGATCTACTGCTCATCCTGTCATATCATTTACTTGATCATTATCATTTTTAAATTCGCCTGAAATCCAGCCGCTTCCATCCGGCAAAGATAAACACCAGAACCAACGGTTACTCCCTGATTATCTTTGCCATTCCACCGCACCTGATGATAGCCGGCATCCTGGTCGGCTGCTATTAGCGTACGAATACAGCGACCCGCTATATCAAAAATCTGGATTTTGACGTAACTGCTACGTGGCACGCCATAACCGATCACCGTTTCTGCATTGAACGGATTGGGATAATTTGGCTGTAATACAAATTCCTGTGGTAGTTCCTTCACTTGCATGCTGGGATCGTTATTCGCTGTGGCCAGAAGAATCGTGCCACCATTATCAGAGCCAGCGGCAGTTAATTGGACGACTGTCGTGCCACGCAAGCCAGATTTAGGCATTGTGATTTCAACCATCAGCGTTTCACCAATCGCCCAATTCGTGGCAAAGTTGCTGACACCTACCCACCAGTAGTTATTATCGTAACCAATTCCAAGCTGTTTGGATGTGAGGACTTCCTCCGGCCGGCTGGTAATCCAGGTGCGGATTTCAATATCTTGCGGCTTCACAGATTCACCGGTGGCCAAATTCAATTTACCATAAACCGTATGTGGCGCACCGCCACTTGAGCGAACGCGTTTCTCACCTGCTCCAGGGTCGGCTTTTAATATCGTGCCGCTGGTCGGCCAAATCGTTGGGGCAGTGACATTCACATAATAAGGATAGCCCACTCGCACTGGAAAATCATTGAACGGTAATCCAACGACATGACCAATCGTGCCCTGACCATCTGCCCCCCACTGATAGACATCGGTGCAGCCAGGGATGTCTTGCCCCAATTGCTCAGCGGTGGTCAGCGATGCCTTGCTCAAGGGCACACCAATCTGATTAATGTCGGTACCATCGGTGGTGAGCAGACTGAAGCTGGTATCCACATAAGCTCCCGCTAATGACCACACACCATCCGCAGTCACATTGACAATATAAGGATAACCTGGATGAACTGGAAAGTCGTTAAATGGCAAACCTTTCACATGCCCAACCGTCCCCTGGCCATCAGCACCCCAATAATAGACATCACTACAATTGGGAATGGCTTGCGCCAGTTGCTCAGCACTGGTTATGGGATTGCTGCTATTTCGCGTGTCCAAAATCAGCACAATTTCATTAATATCTGTACCAGGAGTGGTGATCAAACGATAATCGAACTCGCCGGCAACATTGGACGGAGCCGACTCCACTTCGGTCACAGCGGTAACTTGATAGAAATAATTTTTATTCACATCGCCGACAATGTCCGCCCCATTCCCCGTATCGGTCCATTGTATTCCAGCCTTGCCAGGGTCTTCATCGCTAATATGAAAACCGATACGATTCGAGCCGTTGGATATATCTGGGATGAAATTGTAGACCGTATCCCGATAAACATTATAGATTGCCGTCGCCTGAGAAGGGCTCCATTCCAACAGAATATTTTCCCCGACAATGGAGGCCCGAGAATCGCTGATTGGTATCAGCGAAAAATTAGCCGTCAAATTTTGATTGCCATTCATTGTCACAGTGGTGGTATCATTATTCGGCTCTGCCACTGTACCAGTCCAATTGACAAATTGATAGCCAGAAGCCGGAACTGCAATAACCGTCACCACAGTTCCTGCGGGATAAGCATGAACACCCACTGCGGGATCAGTAGTTCCTCCGCTCGCAGGATTCGCAGCCATGGTTAGATTATAATTGACAGGCGCTATGGTAAACACCGCATCGCTTTGATCTGAGGGAACACCATCACTATCCGTGATTTTCACCAGACAATTGACCGATGGATCATCAGGGATTGTCCATTCGTAACTGCCATCATCCGAGGTATTGGCAACAATCAGATTCCAGGCGGCTCCGTTATTTGCGCTATATTCCAATCGAACCGTCCCGCTGGTATTTTGCGAAGTCCAGGTAATTTGGTGGACAGTGCCCACCTGCCAGGTTTCGCCGCCATTGGGCGCTGTCAGGTGCAGACTTTCAATCGACTGTGATTCGGTGATCGTTAGAAACTGGTTGGTTGCGACATTGGTCAACGTTTGCACATTGCCAGAGGGCCACTCCACTCGTAATTCATCGATCACGGTCGCATTTCCCAGGCCAAAATGCGCGCGCAATTCATCATGGCCACCGTAGCCATTTTGAGCGCAGATTTCCCGCATTTGCCAGACCACTTGTGAATTGATCGTCGCCTTTACTCGCACCTTAGCCCCAATGCCCGCTCGATTGGAGGTCGTGCCAACGCATTGAACATTTATCCAATGGTTGGTATTGCCATTGGCTGGACCATTATTTCTAAACAGGATGCTTTTACCATCGCGACTGGTAAATAGATCAAGAAAACCATCCCTATTGAAATCAGCAAAAGCAGAACCGTAGGTGAACGTCGAATCTAACACCACACTGCTGGTGAGTTTTGCAAAAGTGCCATCGCCATTATTGAGATATAAAAAATTGGTCAATCCGGGCGTGCCATCGTTGTCATTGCCGACAAATAAGTCTAGGTCCCCATCGTTATCGATGTCACCCCAGGCCATGCCAATAGAATAAGTCACATCATTTACAATATCACCAGTAGTAATTTTGGTAAAGGTATCGTTTCCATCGTTGCGATAAAGAAAATTCTTTTCAGGACCGGAATCACCGTAATTAGTTATAAACAGATCCAGATCACCATCGTTATCGTAATCCGCCCAGGCCGGACCAGACGAATCGCTACCTTCAATCACCGACTCGTTGTTGCTATTGAGTAGTTTCACAAAAGTATTATTGCCATCATTCCTCCAGATGGCATTGTTAGGTCCAGCTCCGCCAGCGACACATAGATCGAGCCGCCCATCATTATTATAATCACCCCAAGCAAATCCCGAAATAAAGCTGCCATTTTCACCGCTCACCAATGGGATGCCGGTAATATCGGTAAAAGTGCCATTGCCGTTACTGGCATAAAGCGAATTGGCCTGCTTGACCGCATAGCCATTTTTCACAAACAAATCCAGAAAACCATCATTGTTGTAGTCTCCCCAACCTACGCTGGCAGTATACTCTTTGTCGGTTACTGGCGGCCCAGCAGTGGTGTTTTTAGTAAACGTACCATTACCATTATTTACATACAGAAAATTGTTCCGATTGGGATCGTTAATCAAGTCGACATTCGTCGCCACGTATAAATCGAGATCACCATCATTATCAAAATCCCCCCAGCTACAGCCACCAGAGATAAATTGATCTTCTGATTGTGGGCCAGTGGTAATTTTGGTAAACGTGCCGTCGCCATTGTTATGAAACAAAAAATTTTTCTGCCGGCTGCCCTGTGCCCCATTCGTCACATAAATATCTGGATAGCCATCATTGTCATAATCGCCCCAGCCGATACCTTTCGAATTCGCTCGGTCGCTAAATATAATAGCTATGAATGGATCTTGAGCCAAAAGTGATGAAAATGACAACAAAAAAATAATGAGGAAGACTCCCCAAAATATCAACGTTACTCGTACCAGTTGCTGTCTCATAGAAATCGTCCTTTCCTTGATCGGCTTTATTCTACCTTAATCATTTTAAGATTAATTTTAAAATCATCAGCCTGGATTTGGAGCAGATAAATGCCCGCCGGCACTTCTGTGTCTGCGCCATCTTTGCCGTTCCAGATAACTCGATGAAATCCCGCTGTCTGATGCTGATTCACCAGGGTTCGAATTTCGCGGCCAAGCAGATTATAAATCTTCAATATCACTCGACTCGCCTTCGGTAGGCCGTAGCTAATGCAGGTTTCGGGATTAAACGGATTGGGATAATTGTACAACAAGACGAATCCCTGGGGTATTGTTCCGGCTGGCAGCATCGTTGCTCTTCCCGCCTGGCTCAACCGCACAATGCCCGCATTATCTGATCCCGCAGTAGTCAAGGGGGTAAAGGTTTGGCCTTGCAAACCCAGCTCGGGCGCCATTAGTTCCACGTACAAAGTCTCGCTTTCTGCCCATGGCGTTTCAAAATTGCTCACGCCAACCCACCAATAATTACCATCGCAGCCGACGCCGGGTTGAGCCTGTGTCAGCACCTCACCAGGTCGACTCATAATCCAGGCTCGGATGTGCCATTGCGCCGCCGTCACCTTGACCTCATCGGAAAAATCTATCTGCCCATAGACCGTATGGGGCGCACCTCGACCTGGTCGGCGAGGGTGTTCCATACCCGTAATCGCAGCCTTCGCCAGTGAACCGCTGCCCTCCGGCCACATCGTCGCTGTGGTCACATTCACATAATACGGATACCCTGGCCGCACAGCAAAATCATTGAACGGCAAACCCACCACATGCCCGATCGTGCCCTGACCATCAGCCCCCCAACAATAGACATCGGTGCAGCCAGGGATATCCTGCCCCAACTGCTCCGCCGTGGTCAACGAACTCTTGCTCAAGGGTACCCCAATGTGATTAATATCCGTGCCATCCGTGATAATGAGGTTAAAGCTGGTATCCGCACAAGCCCCCGCTACCGACCACACCGTTGCCGCAGTGACATTTACAATGTATGGATAGCCAGGATACACTGGAAAATCATTGAAAGGCAAACCCTTGACGTGGCCTACTGTTCCCTGGCCATCAGCGCCCCAGTAGTAGACATCGCTACAATTGGGAATAGCTTGGGCTAACTGCTCCGCAGTGGTAATGGGATTGCTGCTAAAGCGGGTATCCATGACCAGCACAATTTCATTGATATCCGTGCCGCTGGTGGTGATTAATTGATAATCAAACTCACCTGCCACATTGGATGGTGCGGATTCTGTGCCATTATAAACAGTAATCTTGTAAAAATAATTTTTCGTCACATCGCCAACAATATCAGCTCCATTGCCAATGTCAGTCCATTGAATACCAGGTTTATTTGAATCCTGATCATAAATGTATCGACCAATACGGTTGGTGCCATTCACCACATCAGGCACAAAATCATAAGTCGTATCACGATAGACATTATAAAGCGCGAGAGTTTCGGATGCGCTCCACTCCAGCAAAATATTTTCACCCTGAATCGAAGCCTGGGCATCGCTAATAGGCTTTAGCACAAAAAAAGCTGTCACCGTCTTATTGCCATTCATGGTGACGGTGGTATTGGCAGCCAAACTATCCGCCACGCCGCCGGTCCAGTGGTCGAAAATATAGCCGGCTGCTGGGAAAGCTGTGATCGGAACCATGCTGCCCGCTGTAAAAGAATGATTGCCGACTGGTGGCTCGGTAGTCCCACAATTGGCCGGGCTGACCGCCATAATCAAATTGCAGGTAGCCGCAGAAATCGTAAAAGCTGCGTCACTCATATCTGCAGGCGAACCATTGGTGTCGGTTATTTTTACCAGACAGTTAGCAGAAGGAGTGTTCGGAATCGTCCAGGCATAGCTGCCATCATCGACCGTGCTGGCAATGATTACGCTCCAGGTTGAACCATTGTTGGTTGAGTACTCAATTTTTACATTGCCACTGGTATGATCAGATGTCCATAAGATATCATGGATACTGCCCACTTCCCAGTTTTCACCGCCATTCGGCACGCTAATAGTTATCACGGGATTTGATGCATTTTGGTTGACAAAGAGATAGATTTTTCCTCCCCAATGATAAGCCTCGCTATAATAGGTTGCCGAAGTTATCAGGTCTGGCCACCCATCGTGGTTCACATCGCCGGCTGTGGCCACTGAAAAACCAGCATAATCACCAGCATGTTCGCCAAGGAAATAGTCGGGAACCGTGGACAGCGAAACATCTCGCTGCCAGCCAGACGCTTTGCCTTTAATAAGGTACATTTTGCCGGCATCGACACCATGGGCGTCATTGTACCAGGCACCGACCAAAAAATCATCATAGCCATCTTTGTCCACGTCATCCGCTTCCTGTACATCCCAGCCTGCCTGATCGTTAGCTCCCTCGCCAATGAACGAGGCATCTGCATCGGCCAGATTGCTTTTCCAGCCACTGCTGCGCCCCAACACCAGATACGCCTTGCCGCTCTCAGACCCATTGCTATCATTATAGGGCGCACCTATTACGATGTCGTCATAGCCATCGTTATTTACGTCTCCTGCGCGAGACACGCGCCACCCAACATAATCCCCGCTATATTCCGCTCTAATAACCACATCCGCCTGACCAATATCGCAATTGCGCCCCCAATTCACGCTTCGTCGCCCAAAGAATAAATAGATTTTGCCTTCTCCGCGAGCGCCGATTGCAAAATCTGGTACGCCGTCCCCATTCACATCTCCCACACCATCTACCGAATAACCGACCAACCCGCTCTCGGTGTCCCCATAAAAAGAGGCATTGGCGGCACTCAGGCTAATGTCTCGTGCCCAGCCAGTTGATTTGCCCAAAATCAAATATACTTTTCCACCATCAGGAGCGCCGTAGTCATTATAAGGCGCTCCACAGAGAAAATCATCATAACCATCCCCATTGAGATCGCCAATGATGGCATTGGCAATGCCTGCCGCGTCCTCATCGCTCTCCTCCACATACGACGCATCGGCACTTTGCATGAGGATGCAATTATATCCCCAGTTGGCGGATGCTTTGCCGAGAATCACAAACAAATAGCCATCCTCAGCCCCAATCAAAAAATCATCATAAGCATCGCCATTGAGATTTCCACCGCCACCTAGATAATAGCCAGCCGCTTCGTATGCTCTAGAACCGATGAAACGAGCATCGGCATGGACCAGTGAAACATCCTGGCCCCAATCGGCTGCGGCTTTGCCTAAAATTAGGTAAGCAGCGCCAGAATTATAGCCGCTGGCATTATTATGAAAGGTACCAATTAAAAAATCATCATAGCCATCACCATTGACATCACCGGCTTTATGGATATGATAACCAACGCGTTCATATTCATGCGTACCCAAAAACGACGCTGTTGGTTGAAACTGGTTTTGCGCCCATAAAACCATCGGGAGTCCAATGCTCAACGCCAAGATGCATATTAACTTCTTGTGAAAAGCCATGTTTCCCCCATGCTAACTTAGTCAAAATTAGTTTGTAACAATCCGTTCAAGTAAGCGTTGATGATACACTTATCCTATGCAGGATAGTACCAGCAGATCAATTGGAATGCAGAAAGTTATTTCATGCTTCTGATAGGAAAAAATCGGGCTTTCAAACGTCGAAATGCGGCTGTGAGTGGGATAAGGAATGGCCGGACGCTGCCATCTTGTCGAAATTTAATCAGGCGCAGGATATTCTTTTGGCCTGCGGTGACATAATGGATTTCATCCAGGAATTTTTTCATAATAAAGATGCCCAGTCCGCCTTTTTTGCCGCTCTGAACGTAATGCGACAAATTGGGATCAGTGACGAGATTGGGATCAAAACTGATACCATAATCGATGAGTTCAACCTCCACGCGATCTTTTTTGATCTGCACATTCATGGTAATGGAGCCCACCGGTCGATCCTGATACCCATGCTTGATGATATTGGTGCACGCTTCATCGACCGAAATGGTCAACGCGTTGGTTTCACTCTTGGAAAAACGATACTTGATGGCCAGGCGCGCAATAAATTTCCGCAGTTCGGGCAGATAATTGATGTGTGCAGGAACTATGATCTGTTCAAAGGGGGTTTGGTATCTCAAGGGCGGCTTTCCTTACTTTGATTTCCGAGCCTAGCTAATCGATTGCCACCAGCCAACCTGAATTGCTTAACTCCAACTTATCAAACAAGCGAGCCGCGCATTTGACCAATAAAAGTTAATAAATTTCAATTAAAAAGTCAAGCAAAAATTTGGAGATCACCATGAAGTTATTGTATCAAATCAGCACTCCTTAATTTTTAATACTTCTTTTAAGAACTGTCCGGTATAGGAATGGGGATTGGCTGCGACTTCCTCTGGTGTGCCCGTGGCCACTATTCTTCCGCCATCATCTCCGCCTTCCGGTCCCAAGTCGATGATATAATCTGCCGTCTTAATCACATCCAGATTGTGTTCGATGACAATAACCGAATTGCCTTTCTCCACCAGTCGGTTAAGCACTTTGAGTAACATATTGATATCTTCAAAATGCAAACCGGTCGTTGGCTCATCCAGGAGATAGATCGTGCGGCCGGTGCTGATTCGTGACAGCTCCGTGGCTAACTTTACCCGTTGCGCCTCACCTCCGGAGAGCGTCGTCGCCTGCTGGCCCAATTTGATATACCCCAGACCCACATCTTCCAGTGTTTTTAATTTCCGCTTGATGCGAGGAATTTTGTCAAAAAATTCCAGCGCCTGGGTTACCGACATATCCAATACGTCAGCGATGGACTTGCCGCGATATTTAATTTCCAGCGTTTCGCGATTGTAGCGTTTTCCCTTGCACTCTTCACAGGTCACATAAATATCCGGCAAAAAATGCATCTCAATTTTGATGATGCCATCCCCCTGGCAGGCCTCACAACGACCTCCCTTGACATTAAAACTGAAGCGCCCCGGCTGATAGCCGCGGATTTTCGCATCGGGCAATTGGGCAAATAGATCACGAATATGCGTAAATAGACCCGTATAGGTAGCAGGATTGGAACGTGGCGTTCTGCCAATCGGTGACTGGTCAATATCGATCACCTTGTCCAGAAATTCGAGACCAAGAATTTGTTTATATGGCAACGGGGTCTGCTTGCTATGATAAATTTCACGCTGCAAAATTGGAAATAGCGTCTCATTGATGAGCGTACTTTTGCCCGAACCTGACACCCCCGTAATGCAGATGAATAAGCCTAGCGGAATTTTTAAATCAATCGACTTTAAATTATTTCCCGAAGCACCTTTCAACTCCAGCCAGTGCCCATTGCCATTTCGTCGCACGGTTGGAATGGGGATAAATTTTTTGCAGGATAAATACTGGCCAGTAATGGAATTTTCCACCTGCGCAATCTCCTGCGGCGTGCCAGTAGCCACCACGTAGCCACCATTCTCTCCAGCGCCTGGCCCCAGATCGACAATAAAATCCGCCTGTTCAATTGTCTCTCGATCATGCTCCACCACAATTACCGTGTTGCCCAGGTTGCGCAACTCCAGCAAGGTATCAATGAGCTTGCGATTGTCCCGTTGATGCAAGCCAATAGATGGTTCATCCAGAATATAAAGGACGCCCATCAATTGGGACCCAATCTGCGTTGCTAGGCGGATTCGCTGCGCCTCACCACCAGAAAGCGTGCCAGCGCTACGTTCCAGCGTGAGATAATCTAACCCCACATTGATGAGAAACTTCAGCCGGGCATTGATTTCCTTTAAAATCTGATAGGAGATCGTCTGCTCTCGGTCAGATAGCTTCAGGTGTTGAAAAAATTGCAGTGCCTGCTTCACCGACAGCCGGGTAGTTTCATAAATGTTCTTATCTGCAATTTTCACCGCCAGCGATTCTTTTCGCAAACGAGAACCCTGGCAGTCAGGACAATTTCTCACATTCATGAAGCTTTCAATCCAGGTGCGGATATATTGAGAAGTTGTCTGGTGATAGCGACGCTCAAGATTATTCAGAATGCCCTCAAATTGAGTGGTAAACTCAGCCTGCCGTTCGCCATTATCTCGCTGGTAAACCATTCGGATCTTTTCGCCGCCGGAACCATAAAAAATGATACGCTGATGTTCTGGCTTCAATTTGTAAAATGGTGTATAGAGATCGAATCCATACTTGTCAGCAACCGAGCCCAACTGCGAGAAATACCAGCCCTCGCGCGCTTCGCCCCATGGTTTCAGCGCTCCCTGTTTCAGGGAGAGAGATTTATCTGGCACCACCAGATCAGGATCGACTTCCATAATTGTCCCCAGGCCGTTGCACGTGGGGCAGGCGCCATAGGGACTATTAAAAGAAAACATTCGTGGCGCCAATTCTTCATAAGAAATACCGCAATCGATGCAGGCAAAGTGCTCGCTGAAAAAAAGCTCCGGGCCATCGATCTGCTGGATCAACACGATGCCGGCGGCTAACTTCAACGCGGTTTCTATGGACTCGGTCAATCGGCCACTGATCTCCGGTTCGATCACCAATCGGTCGACTACTATTTCGATGTTATGCTTTTTGTATTTATCCAGTTTGATTTCCGATTCCAATTCATGGATTTCGCCATCCACCCGCACACGGACATAGCCATCGCGACGAGCTTCTTCGAAGATATCGCGATATTCCCCCTTTCGACCTCTCACTACAGGGGCTAACACCTGGATGCGCGTCTCAGGGGGCAGCGATAACACTTGATCGACAATTTGTTGCACCGTTTGGCGCTGAATCGGTTTGCCACAGTTATAGCAATAGGGTTTGCCAATCCGAGCGAATAACAGGCGCAGGTAATCATAAATTTCGGTGACCGTACCGACCGTAGATCTAGGATTTTTGCTGGCAGAACGCTGTTCAATGGAGATCGCCGGTGATAATCCCTCGATGTACTCGACATCGGGCTTTTCCATCAGGCCCAGGAACTGGCGGGCATAGGCCGATAGCGACTCGACATACCGTCGTTGTCCCTCGGCATAAATGGTATCAAACGCCAGCGATGACTTACCCGAACCCGACAGGCCAGTGATGACCACCAGCTTGTCGCGGGGGATTTCCAGATCGATATTTTTTAAATTATGCTCGCAGGCCCCCTTGATGAAAATGGATTTTCGCTCCGACATGGCTAATACATTCTCGATTAATATCTCAAAAATTGGTCGTATAATTAACGAAGCTGCATAAGAGTTGTTCCCGGCAAAATATTTTCATCATCAGCACCTTGGATGGCTTCATTTGTGTTTTCTCTCATGAATCAAAGCAGGCAAACGCACCAGCATTAAACCATGAATTCGACTTGACATTCTATCAAGATTGTGATAAATTGAATATGAGGAATAGAAGATGAACACGTGCTATTTGGTGAGAGCAATCGAATATTTGGCCATGTTAATCTGGACTACCGGGAAATAAGATTTTTAGAAAATTTTATAGCTAAGCTGCGATTGAGGTAATTTCACCACATCACTGCTGCGAAAACGCCGCAATGAATTTTTTATTGAGCTCACTCTGCTTCTATTTTCAATAGGTTATCGGACCTGATGCTGCGGCACGCAATTTGGTAGTGATGTATTTGTTTTGAATGCATCGACATGGCTGGCCAAATCCGGTGAGTATTTTTTAGGGGATAATTGAGATTGATTAATTAAATTATTGATTAGGGTAGAAGACAAATTAAATCCCTCTGGCGTCGTTGTGCGTTCTTTCACAATCAACAACAAGGGCGGCTTGCTCTCATCTTTTCTAATGAGATTTATTCGTTGAAAGAGCGAATAATATTCTGGGATGATGACAGCCATTGAGATATCATTTTCAGTACAAAACTGGATGAGATCGCATTCGGAATCCATTTCCTGGATACGATGTGGTTTGAATCCATTCACTTCGTTGAGATAATTTTCCAATCGTGCTTTTCTGATTTCATAGGAAAAGACGGGATATCTCTTTGAGCTTTGAGCAAATTTGTCGGTGGCCAGCATGATGATCACTTCATCGGCAAATTCGAACGCCAAGTTGATGTATTCCTTGTGCCCCTGATGCATGGCATTAAAGGTGCCGCCAATAATCGCTGTGCGGCGTTTTTTACCATTATCGCTAATATCACCCATGAGATGCAGCCCACGATGAAAGGAAAATGCCAATCAGTAATACTGTCCAAAATCCAAATAATACTACACGCGGATGGGACACATTGCGAAAATTAACTGCGATCAATTTAACAAAAAAAATGCCCAATGTCAAATAAAGATATTTTAACTAAGATTAAAAATTCTAAAAAGTTGAGCATTCCACATTTTCTTTCGAATAGAGAATGAAAGGTACCAATTAACAAATGTCCCCCGCTCAAATGGAGGTCAATCAACAGATGAACGCAGGCATTGACTCGGATAGTAATCGGCCAGACCTTGATTCATCATGGCATCAGATCATCATCGACAAGCTCAACAAGCTCTCTACAACCGATAGCGTTCTGCTCTCCGAATTTGGGAAAAAATCTCTGGATGAAAAATTCGATTACATTGTTGAAAAAGCCACTGAAATTCTAAATGCTGAACTTTGCACCCTCTGGCTGGTGGAAAATGGCTACATTTACATCAAGACATCCTATGGCATTAAAGAGGGGCTGGGCGAACCTGAAAAAATCGATAGACAAAAAAAATTGCCAATTAAAACTGGTACCGGCTCGGGCTTGCATGGGCATATAGCCTTCACCAAACAGAAACACAATCTCACCTTCCAGGAAATCTATCATCATCCGGCGCTCGGAACTCCGAATTCGTCCGACTTTTTGTCTACCGATATTTCCTATTCCTCCATCAATTTCCCCATCCTCGATGAAAAAAATAACCTTCTTGGCTTGCTTTGCGCCTACAATAAGCTGGATAAAAATGGCAAACCTTCGAAAAATATTAGCTTCTCCAAAGATATCGATGAATGTCTCATGCAGACGCTGGTGAACAAGCTCCTCATCGCAATCAAAAATTCCCATCTGGTCAACGAACTCGAAAAATACCGCTTGATCATCGAAACGACCCCGGACCCGGTGGTGGTGACTTCGATGGATGGAACCATGATCTTCATGAACAAAGGTGCCATTGACATCTTCGGCGACATCCGAGGCAAACGAGTGAAAGATTACTATCTGTCCGATGAGATATCTACAGGCACCGAGAAGGCGTTTGAAGTGATGAAACGATTGCGTGAAAGTCCAGATGGCTCGATCCGCAGTTATGAAACCAAGTTCATCGGCAAATATGGCGAGCCAGTTCCCGTCAGTGGCACCTTCAGCCTATTCAAAGATATCAATGAGGAAGTTATCGGGACTATCGGTATAGTTAAAGACCTCCGCAACATCGAAAAAATAATTGAAGTTGGCAATTCGCTCCTTTCGCTGCATGAAACTGAGAAAATTTTGAACAAGATTTCTGAACTCTGTCTGGACTTTCCACAGGCCATTCGGGCGTATATCCGTATTTTTGATGAATCGTCACATACGCTTCGCCTTTGTGCCCTGAAGTCAAAAATAGCGGGTGAAACTTTTCCCAGCGATACCAGTTCCGTCGACAAAGGTATCACCGGCTATGTTTTTCAGCATCAGCGGCCGTTCATTACCAATAATTTGGATAGTGAACGTGATGATTTCCAATCTCCATTATTTAAAGATGCCAAATCCAAATTAGCGATCCCCATCAATCGAGTGGATCCAGAAAGCAATAGTTCCAAAACCTTTGGCGTCATTTATGTGGATAGCCAGCAGATCAATGCCTTCTCGATTAACGACATGTACTACCTTTCCACGCTGGCCAACCAAGCCGCTGCAGCCATCGAAAATGCCAATCTAATAACTGCAAAAACCAAAATCATTACCGAACTCACTGCGCTGGAAAAGGTTCAAGAGGCGATCACCAAATATCTGGATGTGGATATGATTTTGGAGGGGGTACTGGATGTAGTGATCGATGTCCTGGGCTTCGATTACGCTACCATTTCCAAAGTGGAGCCCACATTGAACCAGATTGGCACCGTCAATGGCCGAAATGTGCCCGATGAGTGGCTGGATATGGCCTGGCATCCGCTGGATAGCAACGATATTCAGGCGTGGGTGGTGAACAACAGGCAAGAGATTAAACTGACCGGCTGGGATGAACGTCTGGATCGGAACATTTTCGAGCGCTTCAATCATCAAAATCTCGTACGAATTTACCTGCCAATTCTCTCCCACGGCGCAGCGTTCGGGACGTTGGAAACCGGTTACCAGAAGGATCATCGGCAGGACATTGCGCCTCACGAAATTGATATTTTGCGAAAAGTGGTGACGCTGGCTGGCATCGGGATTGATCAGGCATATATGAAAAAGGAGCAGCGCAAGCTATTGGATCAGCTTCAAGTCCTAAATCACGCCAGCATTCTCATGCAATCATCCAAAACACAACAAGAGGCCATGGACCAGGTCTACCGTTGTTTGGAGCGACTGGGTTATCCACAATGGATGCTATCGCTGGTCAGCGAAACATCCGGCAAGATCGAGGGCAGATATGCGGCTGGTTTAACTTGGAAAAAAATGCGCCTCGAAACCTCCATCGATGTCAATTCCAATAATATTCTGGCCCGGGCTATCCATGATCGGCGATCGATTTTGAGCAAGGATTGCGCAAGCGATCCCACCTGCGATCCCATCACCATGCAAAAAGCCGGGATCAAATCTCAATATGTTATTCCGCTGGTAGTAGACGACAAAGCGTTCGGCACCTTGCAGATCGACCTGTCGGATAAGCAGGGTTTGGTCAATGGTTCGCCTGATGTGCTGTCGCACCGCATGCAAATTCTGGAAACCTTTGCCTGCCAGATTGCCACCGCACTTCGGAATGTGAAAGCCAAAGAAACCATCAATCTCCTGGAAACCACGCTTACCGAAACCGCCCACGAGTTTCGCAGCCCACTTCACAACATTCTCACACAGGTGGGCGGGTTGAAAAGCTACATTCCCCAAGACGCCGAAAAATCAAAAGAGATCGATGAAATTTTTAAAATCATTTCCGAGGAAATCAATCGTGCCAAGCGACAAATGGAAAATACCTTGCTGTTTTCCGATCGATCGCGCGGTTTGATGAGTTGCCAATTTGAAAAGGGTTATGTTCAGGATGTGATCAGGTTTTGCGTAAATAATTACCGCTTGCGGGCGCTCGAACGTGGGATTTCAATCAACGTCCGCGATAATGTAAAAAAGCTACCCGCTTTCGAGTTTGATCGGGTTAAAATCGAACAAGTGATCAGCAATTTGCTGGATAACGCAATCAAATATTCGC
>JAPDQM010000079.1:0-17841 GCA_034505795.1 Candidatus Zhuqueibacterota bacterium | reverse complement strand
TGGAATGGGGCGACTCGCTGCTGGTGGATGGGGGCTTGATCAATAATTTGCCGGTAGATGTCGTCAAGGAGATGGGCGCCGATATTGTCATCGCTGTGGATGTGCAGAGTCCACTGCTGGAACGAAAAAAGCTCACTTCGGCGCTGGCCGTGCTGGAACAGACGGTCTCGCTGGTGGGAATTGATCGAGTGAAGGAGAATCTGAAGAAGGTCGACATCCTGATCCGGCCCCAAATTGATGAATTTTCCGCAGCCGATTTTGATGCCGATAAAATTAATGCCATTTTGCAGCGGGGGGATGAGGCGGCACGAGGTAGCGTCGGCCAATTGGTGGCGCTTAAAGAGAAATATCAGCTTCAGCGCATGGACGATGCCAATTATTTGCGATCGTTACTTCGTTCCCCGCGCATCTACAGCATACAGATTTTGGGTCAGACAACCGTGCCGTTTGAATCGTTGCGGTCGCAGATTAATTTGAAAATCAATGACATTTTCGATCCCATCGCATTGAATAAACGCCTGGCGGAACTGCGTGCCAGCGGTCGTTTCGAGAGCATCGACTATGAGGTGGTTCCGTTATCTGAAGATTACGTCAACCTTTACATTCGTGTCAAAGAAAAGCAGATGCCAATCATCAATCGCATTGCTATTTTGGATAACCAGAGCTTACCTTTCTCGTTCCTGTACCGATTACTTGGATTCAAACCAGGCGACAAGCTGGATCTTGAGCGATTGAATCGACGCATTCTGGATATGTATGGCCTGGGCTATTTTGAGCTGATCACCTACGAAGTCGAGCCCGCACCGGGTGATCGTGTCAATTTGACGGTACGGGTGACAGAACTGCCTTTTCGTCGTTTGCGGGTCGGATTGCGTTACGATGATCGTCATCGTCTCGTAGCTGCGGTGAGCTTGCAGGCCACTAATTTCTTGATCAATGGCTTGCGATTGGAAGATGAGCTGCAATTTGCGGGTCTGTTCCGGTTTCGCTTTAAGGCATTCTATCCGTCGCGAGCACTCAATTTGCCAATTTATCCTTTCGCCCGCTTTGATGCCAAAGATATCCCGACCGATATCTTTGATGAAAGCGGTCATCGCATCGCAGAATACAAAGATCGCTCCATGGGCATTGGATTCGGCGCAGGGCTGGTCCTGGCCAAGTCGTTGAATACCGAAATTGAATACCATTATGAAGCCATGAATGTTAAGCCCAATATTGCCGTCCCGGATCCGTTGATGTTTCCAAGCTGGCGACAACAGTTGCGAAAGATCCAGGCCAATCTTAATATCGATGTATTGGATGATGTGTTGCTGCCGCGCTCAGGCTATCAGTTGCGAATTGGGTACGAGGCAGGTTTGCCCGAGCTGAAATCGCAAGTAAGCTATGGCTTGATTCAAACATCGTTGAATGTTTACGCCACTTTTCATCGCCGGCATACAACTCGCATGTTTGCATTTTCTGGCATGAGTTGGAAAAATCTTCCGCTGTACAAATTTATGAATTTGGGACGGCCGGAAACATTTGTTGGCATGGAATACGATCAGCTTTTCGCCAGTCAGTTATCCATTCTACGTTTCGATTATCGCTACGAATTTAAAAAAGACATTTTTTTTAAGTTTATTGGCAATGGTGCATTTTATCCGGAATACAAACGAGAAGGAGTGACCTATAAGTTGCATAACTTGTATGGCGCAGGCGTTGGTGTGATGCTGATTTCGCCAGTTGGCCCAATTGAAGTTATCGTGAGTCGCGGTGATAAAAATTATACCGGTCCGCATAGGCTACAGCATGTAGTGTACGTCACTTTGGGCTATAAATTTTGAAATGATTTCGATTGATGAGCGTTGGCCCCAATTGCTGGAGGAGTTGCAGCAGGGGCAGGTTCGAAAAATTGTCTATGTGATGGGAGCTAATGATAGCGGCAAGACCACCTTTTGTCGATACTTGCAGGAGGCGTTGGCTATCCATTTCCCTACTGCCTACATTGATGGTGATCCCGGACAATCTCAGATCGGCCCGCCGACCACCCTGGGCCTGCAATTCACATTGCCGCCTCCAGTCCAGCCGAAACGCTGTTTTCTTCGCTTTGTCGGCGCCACGACTCCGCGCGGTCATCTGCTGCCCACGTTGGCCGGCATTCGCAAGCTCACTGAACGGGCGATTCAAGCTGGAGCTCTGCGCATTATTGTGGACTCCTGTGGATTTGTGCTGGAACCACCAGCGCGGGAATTGCACTTCTACCTGATCGATATGATTCGCCCTGACCATTTGATTGTCTTTGATTCGACCAATGAGGTGATGAAATGGGCGCGTTATTTTCAACGGATTCAACAGCTCAACATTCATCAGCTACCGGTGGGGCCGGCGGTTACGCTACGCTCAGCAGAGGAGAGACGGGCGTACCGTGAGGAGAAATTCAAAAACTATTTTGCCTCGGCTCGGATGCAAAGCTTGCGGTTGCGGGGATACGGTTTTCATGGTCGGATACCAGACCTGCATCGTCCCGAAACGTTTCGGCAGCGATTGATCGCTTTCTGCGATGCTGAAAATTGGGTGTTGGGATTGGGCTTAATTGAGGCCATGGATTGGGAACAGCGGGTGATGAAGGTGTTGGCGCCGCCATTTGATGCATCTCGTCTGGCGTTTATCATCTTCGGCTCGATCCATTTGAATCAAAATGGTCAGCAGATTTTTCCAAAGGTAGCGGTAGAAAGCTCAGCAATTCATTCCCGGTCAAACTCGGTGCCAGCGGACGATCAGCGCACAATGCCAATTGTGAGTCATGGTCGAGAATGAATGGCTATGACCGATCAAATACCTGATGTTCAGCGTCGATTTTGACGCCTGTCAGAGGTGATAGGATTTGCAAATCAGCAGAAGTTTTGGCCATCTGGCAGAGAGGCTATCAATTGGGAAGCCCTGACTCAATAAGAATATTTTCGAGATATATCAGTTCTCGTTTTGATGTTAGCAGACTGAAAAAAATAAACTTTTTCATTGTGGAGAAGATAAGGAAAAAATATGAGCAAAGAGATACTATTTTCGGCCTTGACCGGCCAGAAGACTGAGCGTCCGGCCTGGCTGCCGTTCGTGGGATGTCACGGCGGCGCCTTGATCGGCAAAGACGCAGCCACTTATCTCCAATCCGGTGACTTGATGGTGCAGGGCGTGAAAAAAGCGATCGAACTGTATCGCCCCGATGGTATTCCGGTCACCTTCGACCTCCAGATCGAAGCCGAAGCCCTGGGTTGTCGGTTGCAATGGGCAGCCGAAAATCCGCCTGCAGTGATCAGCCACGTGCTGGAAGAGAAACCGTTGGTAGATTTGTCGCTGCCGGATGAGCGAGCGGGGCGCATTCCCGAAATTTTGAAAGCAATTCGGCAACTCAAATTGGAGGTCGAGGATGTGGCACTGTATGGTCTGGTTACAGGGCCTTTCACCCTGGCGTTGCATTTGAAAGGCACCGACATTTTTATGGAGATGTTCGACCATCCTGAAGCGGTGAAAGAAATTATGGAATTTTGCAGCCAGGTGGCCAAACAGATGGCGCACCTGTATATTCAGGCCGGTTGCGATGTGATTGCCCTGGTAGATCCGATGACGAGTCAGATTTCGCCAGCAGCGTTTCGAGAATTCGTGACACCATTTGCCACCGAATTTTTCCGCGAGGTGCGGCAACAGGGTGCCCTCTCATCATTTTTCGTCTGTGGCCATGCGCAAAAAAACATCGAAGCGATGTGCGAAACCAAACCAGATAATATTTGTATCGACGAAAATATCCCGCTGGCGTATGTGAAAAACATCTGTCAGCAACATCATATTTCGTTTGGTGGCAATTTGCAACTGACTGTTGTGCTGTTGCTGGGCAATGAGGATGACGCCCGGCGCAATGCCATCGAATGTCTGGAGGTTGGTGGCGACACCGGTTTCATTCTGGCGCCAGGTTGCGATCTGCCGTACGCCGTGCCGCCCAAAAATTTGCAAGCGGTAGCAGAATTGGTGCATGATGCCTACCAGCGGCAGGTGGCGCAGGAGTTGTTGAGCAAAGCCCAGGAGGTGAGCTCTCGCATCAACCTGGCGGACTATGGTCAGGCGGAAAAAGTGATCGTCGACATCATTACGCTGGATTCGGAAGGCTGCGCACCCTGCCAGTACATGGTGGAAGCGGTCAAGGCGGTGGTCCCGATGTTTAACGATCTGGTCATCTGGCGTGAGCATAAAATCAAGGAGAAAGAATCGGTGGAATTCATGATGGGCCTGATGGTGAAAAACATTCCCACCATTTGTATCGATGGCATCATCAAATTTGTTAGCACGATTCCCTCCCGGGAGGAATTGATGCGGGCGATTCAGGAGCGGATTAATGAGAAATTTTTTATGAAACTACGGCAGCGTCACCATCAACTGCTGGTCCTTGGCGAGGAGAGCGATCCCCAATTTATCGAACTCTGGCAGCGCATGCAGCAAGCGGTGAAAGAATTAGGCAGCACCGTTGAGGTGATTCCTGTAACCCGTAAAGAAGATATGGAAAATTATGGTGTAGCTGCTATGCCGGCCGTTATTGCGGTCAGGGAACAGGTTAAATCCGCTGGCAAAATCCCCACCGTGGAGGTGATCAAAGAATGGCTGAAAGATCTCGCCTAATTCGAACTATTTTATTAACTGGATTTTTGGGCAGTGGCAAGACCACGCTGCTCAATCGGCTGATTCAATATTACCATCGCCAGAAAACCGTGGTGCTGGTGAATGAATTCGGGCAGGTTAGTATCGATGGTCAATTGCTAGTAGCCGGCAATTATCAAAAAATCGAGTTGAACAAGGGGAGCTTGCTTTGCATCTGTGTGCGTACCGACTTCATCTCCGAAATTGAAAAAATTGCTCATCACCTCAAACCGGAATTGCTGCTCATCGAGGCGACGGGACTGGCAGATACTTCCGAACTGGAGGGAATGTTGCAGTTGCCGAAAATTCGGAATGCGATCGACTTGCAAGCCTGCATCTGTCTGGTGGATTGTTTGAATTTTTTGAAAATAAAAGATATTCTGCGCGCTCCAGCCGCACAGATTCGCAGCGCCGACCTGGTTTTGCTGAATAAAATTGATCTGATCGGCGAAGACCAGTTGCAACAGATAACAACCGCGATCCGCGAGATCTCGCCCGGAGTACCGGTTGTTCCAACACAATTTGCCGAATTCCCGCTATCGCAGTTGGATCAGATTCGCCGGCCCGCACCGCTTACTGCCGACGAGATCGGTGATGGCCGGCCTGATCCAGTAACCTCCATCACTCTCACTGCAGATGGAAGCTTCTCTCAACAAAGCTGGCACGAGTTTTTAGCGCTGGTGCAGCCGTATGCGTTGCGGTTGAAAGGATTTATTTTGGTGGACCAGACGCCGTACCAGGTGGACGCCACCATGGATCAGCTAAAGCTGATGGCAATGGACAGTCGACCTGCGGAGGTGGATAAGATTCAACTGGTCTTGATCGGTCGTAAATTGTCGCCGGATGCAGTGGAGGAAAATTTCCACCGTTGCATCGTCCTTTGATTCGACTAACGGCCTATTGCGGTAGCCGGCAAGTTGCGTTTCAGTCAAGGCCTACTTTTTCACCCGATCTGGCCCATCATGAAATACAGGCCAATGCTGGGCCTGCCATCGAACTGAGCCAATCAGCCCAACTTCTTGGCCAGAACTACCATGCGATTGGTCATGCAGCCGAAATCCCCTTCGCCATCACGGGACATAAAATCCAATTGGCAGGAAATATCGGAGAAGCCCACATCGGTCATGATGTGCGTGATTTTTTCCGGACTGTATAATCGAGTGCAATAGGCATTATCCCGAATGCAGCCATGCTGCTGGGAAATCACCAGTTCGCGACTGTAAATAATGTCATCGCCCAATTCACGAATTCGACGAACCGAAATGTCTTCGTTGACCTGATGGGTGGATTCTGGCCTGAATTTTTTGAGAATGTACTCGCGATTCGGAAGGTCCAGCAGCAGCGTTCCTTTGGGTTTTAGCAAACGAAAGCTTTCTTCCAGAATTTTAATGTTTTCCGCTTCATTGCTAAAATAGCCGAAAGAACTGGCCATGATCAGAATGTATTGAAAACTCTGATCTGGCAAACCCGTGGCTCTGGCGTCCCCCTGAATAAAGGTCGTCTGGAGCTGCTCCCGTTGGGCGCGCTCTTGCCCCAGTTTGATTAAATAGGGTGAATAATCCAAAACGGTGACATTGGTAAAGCCTCGGCGGGAAAGGGCCAGGGCATGCCGACCCTGGCCACCGCACAAATCGAGAATGGGATCAGATTTGCTCCAATCGAGCGTTTTTTCGAGAAACTCCACCTCCTGATTGGTGAGTTGGTCATCACATACGGAGCGGGCATCGGTCAGGAGATAGATTTCATCGAAGAGATTTTTCCACCAGTCATCGCTGACGACAATGTTCATGTGATATGTGCTCCAAAGCTAAAGAGTCCATCGGAGGCCAGGATTGCTGGTGAACCGCGCCAGGGCTGGGAAGTGATGATTTCTAGCTCTTCCGGTTCAATGGACATTTTAACATCCAGCGCTCCGGCCATCCACATTTGTTCCAGCGTCAGGCAATCCGCCCAAATGCCTGCGCAGTAATTTTCTAACGCCTGGATTTGATCTATGGTGATCAGTCGCGGGCGCAATGCAATCTTGATGGGGCCTAAAAGATACGTGAAGTGCTGGTCTAAAGCCATTTGGCGCTGCAGGGCTACGGCGTCGGCGACCTCATCGAAGCTCATATTCAATATGGCCTCATTGATCCGCAAGGTCGCTTCAGCTACACTCAAGCTGGAACGCAAAATTGCCAGCGGGTGAACGCCGCCGCCACTGCCGACATTGGTTGGAACCTGTCCATATCGTCCCACAAAGCCGAATAATTCGTGATCCCCAAACAGACACCGAAAATCGGTCTGATAGCGGGTCGCCATAATCGCCTGTTTCGATGGATCGATTTCAGGAATGACTTCGGACCAAAGATAGAGCGGAATCTTTTCCTGCACAATATAATCTCCGCTCTTTAAGGCGATGTCGATTTTCTCGTCGACATCATGATGCACTCCGCCTACGCTAACGCCTTTGCCAGAATAGCCACGATCGGGTTTTAGCACCAGGCGTTCCCAATTGGTGCGCGTCCATTCCACCAGGTCAGCGATGGCCTCGCCTTTGGGCCCCTCGGTGCGACGCGGATAGAACTGCCGGGTCCAGGGCGTTCTGGCAATCGTTTCCGCCTGGAACCGATTTCGATGTTGCGGTAGGGTGATCGGCTCGAACATGCTTTTGGAATTGATCGGCTCAGTTCCACGGGGATTGACGACCCGCCCCTCGCGAACAGCTTGCAACAGCGGCGTCAGATTATGTTGCCGATGCAAATCCAGCAGCACGTTCGTATTGAAATCCATGAAGATAATGGATACCGGCTGTCCGTGCCAGCAAACCTGTCCGCCCTTCAATTCCAGTTCCTGCGGCGCCATCAGTGCCGCCGATAAGCCATCGAGTCGATTGAGATGGGAGACCAGGTTCTTGTTTTCAATAACCACATCCAGCGTCTCCGCTTCAGCGACAATAGCGATCAAGCCAGCCTGACGTCCGTTACGCGCCTGATGGATTCGCTGTAACATCGCTACGAAACTGTAAACCGGATTTAGCAGGGGATGGTCGAAATCCAATTCAATATCTGGCAAATATTTTTTGAAATGCCGATCCCAGACGGTGTGACAAATTTCCTGGGTGATGCGCTGATAATCCCAGCCACCAGGACTGCCCAGGTTCCATTCCGAATGATAACCCCAAAATTGATCCATAGCTGCTCTCCTTGTGCTTGTGGGTTCATTTATGATCAATTCATGGGCGGACAAGATAGGTCAATTGTCAGCCCAATTTAATAAGTGCTGGTTCCTTCCTCTGTCGACGTGGCGTTCAGGCTAAGTTGATTATAACGTTGAGCACCGAAGTCACGAAAATAAATTGATGAATTTAGACATCCCCATCATCCTGAAAAAACTTGGTGTCCTGGCGCCTTGGCGACAAAGCATCGCTCAATAATCTTTCGAGATTGGAAAAAGGGATTTCCCCATTTTCCAATACGGTCTGGACAAATCGATTTAAATTTTGCTGGCCATAGGTTTCAAAAAAATTGATGAAACGCCGGAGGCCGATGGTGTAACAGAGCTGATAACCCGGCTGCAACGGATATTTTTGAATTACCGCCATGGCGTGATTTTTTGGCACCCCAGTCGCTTGCAAATATTGACTTGCAGCAGCTAAATCCAGCATCCCGGTCTGCAAGCTAAGATCGATCTTGCCGCGAATCGCCCGCCAGAGTCGTCTCTTTGCCAACAATAAACGATCACCTGCATTTGCAAAGTAACCGGTGCGCCACATCAATTCCTCAGCGAAGCACGCCCACCCCTCGTAAAAGATCGGCTGTTCGATGGAACGACGAAAGCGGTCGGCCATGCTCCAGCGATAGGTGTCCAGCAGGTGATGGCCGGGATACGTTTCATGCGCCGATAGCATGGGCAGTTCGCGTTGACTTTCCGGTCTCATGGTTTGGGCGCCATCGCCGCCAAGGATGTAAAAGGTCCCGCCAACCGGCGGATGCTGCGCAACAACACTGTAGCTGGAGGCGGTGCGAATGGCCGCAAGGTATTGGGGAACAGAGGTCACATGCACCGGGCATTCAGCGGCCATGCGTTCGGACAGCCATCCCTGCCGCAGGCAATGCTGCGCCAGTTTATTGACTTCCTGGCGATAGCGACCGAGCCAGCCATCCGGGCCGACAGTCGGCAGTGGGATCATGGCCATCGCCTCCCGCCAGTCCGGCACTTTCTGGTACTTTGATGAATTTGGAGAAGCAAGCAAGTTGGCTGCTTCGGCTTGCAGCAATTGGTTCATCTCATATATTTCCAGATCCAGTAGGTGGTTGGCTTCAGCGATACTCGTCTCACAATTCAAATGGGCTCGGATAATGCGTTCCAGCAACTGATGGTCTATACGAAAATTATCTTCAATTGGCAAATTCCGCAGCGTGTTTTCAAATCGATCCAGTGCTGGTATTGCCTTGCAAATTCCGGGTATGGCGGCTGTCAAAGATATCAGATATGCTCGGGTGTCGGGAAGCATAGCCAGGCCCAGATCCCGAAAGAGCCGAGGCACATGTTTCAGATTTTGGCGGGCTTGATCCAGGAAGTCGGGCAAGCCTTTAGCCCGTTCATCAGCCGCAGTGATATCATTTGCATTCATCGCTTCAGCCAGTCCAATTCCCACCAGCGTCAGATAGAAGGTGGGTTGTCGCTCCCAGGCGCGTACTTCGGCCAATTGTTCCCGCAGCGTCTGAGAAATTTTTAGAAATAGCGCCAGATCAATTCCAAGTTCACCGGCAGGCTGCGAGGCAACCAGCGGCGATAATTCTTTCTCCCAGAGCGCCATCTGCTGGGTCAGGTTATTGATCGCGGCTGATGAAAAGCAATCCCACTGCTGCCATCTTGGTTTTTGCAATCGAACCTGCGGAAAATAATAGAACTCATCGCTGGCGCAGGCAATGGGAAAATCAGCGGCCAGCCGTTCCAAAAATTGAAAAAAAATAGCCTCTGCTTTCGATGAAGTTGGCATCATCAATCCATACCCTCATCCAACATACGATAAAACCTTTTGGGACTGTTTGCAAGCTAAAAAAATGAATGTTAGGCCTGCCCAAAATGGAGCTGTGTTTAAAATTTGAATCGCAACGATAATTTGCCGATGCAATTCGCTGATCTGAAATGCTGGGGGTTGGTATTCAGGTGAGGGAAAATATATAAAATTAATTTTAATATGTCAAGAAAAAATTTGAGAAGGGTTGATTAAAATGTTGTGACAGTTTTCTCTGAGCACAAATAACATCGCCTGACACCAGAAGTGCCAGGCGATGTTTCATTCATTTGCGTTCGTTTTTGCTGAAATACGGATTACGGGAAAACCTGCAACAGCGGACCAGTGCTGAAGCTGGAGATGCCGGTGTCGGGACAGGTGACCACCGTGGTGATTAGAAAGGTACCAGTCACCGATGCCGTAAATTCAAAATCCGGATCATTTGCTCGATTCCATTGCTTGTCCGTTGCTGTGTCGCGTGGCGGTTTTAGATCGCGATCCAACTCTTTCGTATAAGCAGGCTGCACCGAACCTTTGCTCAGGTCCATCGCATAAATGCCGATTTTGATGCCTGCGCCACCACCAATCGCACCCATGATCGGGCTGAAATTGACCTTAAGTAGGTAGTCGAACTTTTCGCCTTCTTTAACGATGTAGCCGGGCAATGTTCCTACCAATTGTCGGATTTGAAAATCCTTGATTTTGATCCATTCGCCGGAGTCTTCCTGCCAGTGAACGGGATAGCCGGAGTCTGTGTTTCCTGACGGCATAATGTACCTCCTATTTCTATAAAAATGTGATTTAACTTGTGGCTTTTTTGCATCAAAGCCACGCTTCTATTGATGTTGATACCCCCTCAAGCGAACCGCCTGTCATCGAGATTCATTCGAGCTAATCCCTAACATCGGAACCGCGGATCAAATTGCGTCACGCGACAAGCATGTTCATTATCTTTCACCAATAAAGGACAGAGGATTTTTGTAAAATTCCCGATAGTTATCAAATCACAGAAAATTTCAATATCCGATTTGTGAATAACACAAACCTATCTCCGACGCGTTTATCTTTGGAATTTGAATTCTTGCCAATTGGAATTTATCCGCCAGTAGTCGGACAGCTTTGTCATTTGTTTTTTGAAGTTTGGGATTTTTAGAAAACAGTCTCCTGGCCCTGCCAGCTAAACCAAACCCTGATTCTGAGAATCCTTCGACTGCGCTCAGGACAGGTTTATCCCAACCAGAACCAAGAGCATGGATGGGAAGTTTTCAAAATGTACCACCTGAAGATAATAATTGCCCACTGACCAGGGTGGTAAATTTTGAAATGTGCACCAACAGTATATTTAAAATGCCCATTAGCTAAACATACTAATCTACCTAGCCGCAGGCAATCTATTTATCTTTACTTGAAGAATAATGGATGATCAGCGGATTAAATTCAGGATTATCTGGTGTGCATAGAATATTTGGCATTATGCAAATGCTGGAACCACTTCACGAGTATGCAATATCTCTGAACGAACAAACGGGCGAACATCTTTATTTGTTAAGGTGAGCACGGCAATAGTCTTTCCCTCTGCCGTTACAAACTCCACTTCAAATCCAATCTTGTCCTCATAGCAATGGACAACGGTACCCACATCGTCTGATTTTAGACCGTGGTAATCAATATCATGCGTTAATACGACTAAATCCAATTCATTTATCATCACTAATTGAACATCCAAATTTGATTCATCGAAACTTAATTTTCAAGCCCTAATGCAATTTTCAAACGCTTATTTATTTCTTTTATCAATTCATCATCCAAATCCCCCAAAATGCGAATGACGAGTGATTTGTGAAGTAAGGCTAATTTATGTGTTCTAAAAATTGATCGGTATTTTAAGCCTGTTTTTGAAAATGATGAATGTGTCCTTTCCAGAATAAAATCTGTTTCGAGTAACTCATCAGGTATTGAAGATGAAATGAATAGACAAAGCACATCATCTATCTTGTTTAGTAATTTATCAGGCGTTAAGATGACTGCGGGACGTACCTTGAAACTGGTTAGATCGGTAAATGGATAACGAATGAGAACAATGCTTCCTCGTTTTACGATTTTTTCGGCCATTGAACCTCATCTCCGTCCCTGATGGTATAGACATCTTCAAATTCTGAATCCAACCACCTGAAACTCCCCGAGTTTTCAACAAGCTGCATCAACTCATCTGTTGAAATATCATCGGTAAGCAATTGTTGCTTTCGAAGCTTGCGGCGAGCTAAAATAAAAATAATGAAAGATTCCACCTCTTGCTGCTCCTGCGGCGTCATTTTCTCATACAATTTTAATAATTTGTCTTTCATTTCGCTATCCCCGTCTATCATTTAGAAAAGAAAGTCCGATGATTCTGCCATTTATTAGTTGATTGATTCGTTGATTGTATGCTATTTTGGAAATTTCTAAGTTCAAATTAACTTTGATTATTATATAACAAAATTAAAGCAAAAAGTCAATACATTTTTCATAATACAAAGGGGATGGATTGACATCTTTTTTAGGTAGATTTTGAGGCTGGAAATTTGATGGTTATCCTGTAAACAAATCCCAAAAAAACCAAATACCAGTTCCCAAACTAATTTCACTATCCAATGTTTTAATAACACAAACCTACCCACGACGCTTTCCTATTTGGGATTTGGTTTTTACCAATTGGAATTTGTTTGTAATTTGTTTTTTGAGATTTGGGATTTTTAAGAAGCGTTCTCTTGAACCTGCCCGCCAAACCAAAACCTGGTTCTGAAAATCCTTCGATTACACTCAGGACAGGTTTATCTCAACCAGAACCAATAGCAATTTTCGGAAGTTTTCAAAATGTACCACCTGGCGATAATAACTGCCCACTGACCAGGGTGGTGCATTTTGAAGTGCCCATTGACAGCAGGAAGAGCTGTATCGGCTCAAACATGAACTTCAACTATTTCATTTGCATTTAAAAATTATATTGACTTTTTAAATTAAATGTTTTATAATTAATCATAACAGCATCAATTAGATTTTGAGGTTCGCCATAGCGAAACATTAGATGATAAAGTCATTTAAGCACAAAGGGCTTAAAAATTTATTCTATCATAATGATCGAAGCGGAATAAACCTGGATCACCCCGCAAAATTGGCACGAATCTTGGATCGTTTAGATGCGTCGCTGAGTCCTCAAGATATGAATTTGCCTGGTTATAAACTCCATGAGCTTAAAGGAAAAGAAAAAGGAACCTGGTCCGTTTGGGTGAGCGGCAATTATCGAGTCACTTTTCGATTTGAGGCAAATGATGCAATTGATGTTGATTATCGTGATTACCACTAATATTTTTTAAGGAGCAAAAAATGCATACGCAGCGAAAACCCACACATCCTGGAGAGGTACTAAGAGAAGATGTAATAATTCCTCTGCATTTAAGTATAACTGAGGCTGCTAAACGTATGGGAGTAAATCCCAGGAATTTATCGGCATTACTGAAATGTAAATCTTCGCTAACGCCTGAAATGGCAATTCGGATTGCCAGAGCAACAAAGACTACCCCTGAAAGCTGGTTGTATATGCAGGCAAAATATGATTTATGGCAGGCGGAACAAAATTTTTCTGATGTCGAAAGCTTTGGTGAGTTGGTTGCTGTTTAGATTTTTAGGAGTCATAATAAACTGAATTTATATATTCTTCGATCAAATTTATTTAGCCCCTTTATTAACATTTCATTTTAACCTCTGAGCTGTACTGTGAACTTCGTTAAATCTGCAAATGGATAACGAATGAGAACAATGCTTCCTCATTTTTTTTTCGGCTATTGAACCTCATCTTCAATGCCTTATTAGACACATCTTCAAATTATAAATCTAACCATCCCAAGCTTCGAGCGTTCTATCTAAATGCACCAAAAATATCCATCTCATGCTGCATTTCAATTTGGAATTTGGTTTTGCCGATTGGAATTTGTTTGTCATTTGTTTTTTGAAATTTGGGATTTTAGAAAAGCATTCTCCTTACCCTGCCAGCCAAACCAAAACCTGGTTCTGAAAATCCTTCGACTACGCTCAGGACAATTTTATCCCATCCAGAACCCCTTGCAATTTTTATATGCTTTAAAATTAACTTTTGCTACATTTCCAATCCCACATCCCAAACAAATCTTTTCAAAAATTTCTATTGACTTTTATACTTCAATGGCGTATATTGCAAAATGACAATCATAGAAACGCCAATCTTTACTCGTCGAATAAACACATTACTAACTGACGAACAGTATCGGGAACTACAAAACGAATTGATAGCCCGTCCTGATGCAGGGAAGGTAATTCCTGGCAGCGGTGGCATAAGGAAATTGCGATTGGGAGGTTCTGGTCGAGGGAAACGAGGCGTAATCGAATTATTTATTATTGGTTCTCGCAGCAAGAAGTCATTCTCATGCTATTGATATACCCAAAAACAGAACAGGACGATTTGACTCCTGACCAACTTAGAACATTGAAAAAACTGGTGGAGCAAGAGTTTAAATGAAAGATGAATTATTTGAAGAGCTGCTGGAAAGCGTAAAACAGGGTGGGGCAATTATCCGTGGTGAAATGAAAGCTGGTCGTTTTTTTAAATTTGATCCGCCAGACGTGCAATTAATTCGAAAAAATTATGGCCTGTCTCAAGAAAAATTTGCCAAGTTGCTTGGAATCAGTGTCTCTACATTAAGAAACTGGGAGCAGGGAAGGCGCAAACCCGAAGGCCCTGCCCGAATCTTATTACGTGTTGCTGCGACTCATCCCCAGGCAATACTCGATGCAGTCCATAGTCAGTAATTATTTCCATTTTTTTTAGTAGAGTAATTATGTGGACAGATCCGATTGTTGAAGAAATACATCAAATTCGTTTGGTTCATGCGGAAAAATGTAATTTCGATTTGCGAGCAATTTTCAATGATTTGAAAGAGCATGAGCAAAAGAATCGACGAAGAATCGTTACATTGCCAATTAAACGGCGGCAGCCAGCTCGAAAGACGATGGAAGGAATTAAAGAGGTTTTTGAGACCGCTGTCTGAAAGATTCAGAAATAAAGTTATTTTTTTTGAGATTTGAATTTTTGCCAATTGGAATTTGTTTGTGATTTGCTTTTTGAAGTTTGAGATTTTTAAGAAGCATTCTTCTGAGCCTGGCAGCCAAACCAAAACCTGGCTTTGAAAATCCTTCCACCGCGCTCAGGACAGGTTTATCCCAACCAGAATCAATAGCAATGATGGGAGTTTTAAATGTTATTCCTACATCCCCAATCCCATGGCACCAATCACAATAAGTCATTGTAGAAATTTTTATTGACATTTAAAATAAATTTGTTAAATTATCATTAATCACCATTGATGAATTATAAAAGGAACGCCTCATGGATGTGTTAGTAGAAAAACTAAGTAACAAACTTCATACCTGGGAGCCATCTATTTCGCAAGTCGTAAGAAGGTACATTGACGAAATAATTGAACTGGCAGACCATAATGCTTTAGATTTGATCCGATCAAGAAAAGTGGAACAAGAAGTATTGGATATTATCGATGAATCCTAAACCTGGCGAAGTATGGCTGGCTGATCTTGGTCTGGCAGCTAAAACACGACCTGTAATTATCGTCTCACGATTTGATCCCGATCCACCTCGCTCATTAATCATTTATGTCCCATTAACCGCACAGAATCGAAATAGTCCTTACGAAGTGGAACTGCCTCACTTGCCTTTTCTTGATAAAACATCAGTTGCCAATGTTCAAGGCTTGGCTTCATTACCAATGACACGTTTGGAAAAGAAAATCGGAGTGATTCCAGATCCTGTTATGCAGAATATCAAAAAGGCATTGTCTTATGCTTTAGATTTAGCAGAATAAATCTTAACAACTAATTCTTCTTCTTATGCCCCTGGGTTATAATTGAACATCAATCCATCCTTTCGGCTCAAAGAAATTATTCCTATTTATGTAAAAATTTCAATATCTAATTTTTCAATGACTCGAATATGTCCTGACGCTTTTCTGTTTGAAATTTGAATTTTTACCAATTGAATTTATTTGTCATTTGTTTTTTAGAATTTGAGATTTTACGGAAGCATTCTCCTGAACCTGCCAGCCAAACCAAAAGCTGGTTCTGAAAATCCTTCTACTACGATCAGGACAAGTTGATCCCAACCAGAACCAATAGCAATGATGGGAAGTTTTCAAAATATAACCACCTGACGATAATAAATGTCCCATGACGATGTCCAAGCATTCGATTGTTCACTATTTGAAGAATGAAAAATTATCAACTTGATGGATTCTGAATTTTTTGTGGTGGGCGGGCGATAAGTCTTATACTGACTTTTCAAGGTCTAATTTTTAAGGTAAGTTATTTCGAACTTTCAATTTTCTCAAGCGCCTTCAAAAATTCCTTTATTCGGACAATTTTAACATTGGCATATTCCTTCGGTGGGAAATGCCGAATATTTTTGGTCACCAGGTAATCAGCTTTTCCTGACACAGCGCATTCTAAAAAATGATTATCAGATCTATCAGCACAAACATTTAATTGGATTTTCGGTTCAATCCAATCGGACTGAGAGATCAGCACATCCATTATCCGCTCTTTTTCATTTTGCTTTGATGATGGAATTAACCAATCGGCGACCGTGGTGTATTCATCCCAAATCGGTGGAGAAATAAGTAACCTGAAATATTCTTCCTCACGTGTCATCCAATCGATTAATTTGGCAGACGCTCCTCGAGAGCTAAGAATCGCTGACATGATATGATTCGTATCGATTACGACACGCAAAATATTATGCATCAATCTCGCCTATACTTTTTCGATATCGTTTTATGGCATCATCAATTTCTTTAGAGCGGATACCACCTCTCTTGCGTACCTCTTTCCTGATAGACGAAACATCCTCAAGCAATTGTTCTTTCCAGCCGTACTTTTCGTGCAACTTCAAAAACGAAACGATCGCCAAAGGCAAGTCTCCACGATAGCTTTTTTGAACCACGCTTTTAAGGCGTTTTTCGATATCTGATGGCAAATCTATTGACAACATATTGAACCTCATTATAATCCATATTGTTTGGCGATTAATCTTTTTCTCTATATAACAAAATTAATTGAAAAAGTCAACACATTTTTCCAGGCACAAAGGGGATCGGTTGGCAAAAATTTTAAGAGAGTGCTGATCCTGGAAATTTGATGTCTAAATTATGCAATCAAAATTATGTTGACAATATTTGTAATCTCCAGAAGTTCAATTTAGTTTTGCTTATAATTCCCAAAGATTTTTCTTAGGTTAGTAATTAATAAATTATATATCTTAGAATTAAACTTTCTTCTCATACCTCTAAAATTAAATCCAAATCCCGTATTTAATATTGTTAAAGAGATTAGCAAGATCAATAAAAGTATTCTACTAAAACCAGCTTTAGCAAATGCTTGGGAATAAAACTCTAATATTGTGATGGCAATTAAAAAAATCAAAGCAACGCTGAATAAAAACCATGAGATAAACCTTGCAATCCTATCGGATATTTTCATCAAATTATTGTCAAGTTTATTTAAATTCTGTTTTACAAAATCTAAATGTAGTTGTGTTTGTTTATGTCTTTCTAACTCCTGTTTAAATTTTTCATCACTTTCATGCTCAAATTTTCTTTTTATATCCATTAATATCTCTTCAGGAGTACTGTCGGTGAAATTTTCAGGATCACCTAAGGTCTTTTCTTCTAATAAATTCAGGGCAGCTCTATGCGAACGAAGAAGGTAGTATTCTTCAGTTGTTATATTTCTATTTTCTTTTAATTTTTCAATTTCTGTTAGGTATCTTTTAATCAGATAAGTATCTGGTTGAAGCGCCGCATATGTATCAGCAATAATTTTTTTGACATTAATATCATAAATTTTAGCTGGAGATTGAAGCCAAATTAGAGTTCCTATAAAAGTATCAGTCAAACAAGTATTAATAGTAAAGCCATCCGTAATTTCTTTTTCATATAAATTGCTTACATAAGCTAAAGTGGAGTTTTTGGTAATAAAAATATGCTTAGCATCTTGAAATAATCTGGGTTTGGCACCTCCTCTTAGCCTATATACTGCTGATAATTAATCAATATCATTTTGTATAATAAGATCTTTCTCGTTCTCATTAAAATTCTCAT